>DASPOP010000001.1:0-4620 GCA_035625955.1 Steroidobacteraceae bacterium
GGCGGCACCGGGTCGTAGCCGCCGGGGTTGAAGGGGTGGCAGCGCCCGAGGCGCAGAATGCTGAGCCAGCCGCCGCGCAGCACGCCGAAGCGCGCCACCGCCTCGAGCGCGTACTGCGAGCACGAGGGATAGAAGCGGCAGGCGGGACCGACCAGGGGGCTCAGGGCGAGCTGATAGAAGCGGATCGCAGCGCGGACCAGCCGGCGCATCACGGCGCAACTTCCGCAATCTTGCGCCACAGCGCGGCGAGGCTCTCGTGCAGCGTCCGCGCGGGCACTTCGCGTGCTTTGGGACGCACGCTCACCACCAGATCTAGCGCCGGCAGCGAGCGCTGGTGCAGGCGAAACGACTCGCGAATGATGCGGCGCAGGCGGTTGCGCGCGACCGCGCCGCCCGCGGCCCGTACCGCCACCGCGAGCCCGAGGCGCGGAGCCCCCATTTCGTTCGCTGTCGCAATCACCGTGAAAAACCCGTCGTTAAGCCGCCGCCCGCGCGCATAGGCGGCACCGAAGTCGCTCTTGCGCCGCAGACGCAGTCGCGCCGGCAGAGTCAGCCGCCCTCGCATCGGGCCCCTGATGAGACCTTGGTAGGATCGGCGGCGCGCGCTCGCGGTTCCTTGGCAAACGCAGCCGCCGCGAGGCTTCAGGGTATCAGCTTGTGGCGGCCCTTGGCGCGGCGCCGCGCCAGCACCTTGCGGCCGTTCTTGGTGGCCATGCGCGCGCGGAACCCGTGGGTGCGCTTACGGCGCACTTTGCTCGGCTGGTAGGTACGCTTGGTTGCCATTGCCGCGGGCTCCGTCGACGGGCTCGGAAAAAAGGGCGGCAAGGCTAAGCCGTTGAGCGCCAAGGTGTCAATACACGGCGCGCGGCGCGGCACGCGCGCGTGTCGCCGTCTGAGAGCCTTCAGCGCGCGCGCCGATCGGTATAGACTTCGCGGCCTTTTCCTCTTCAAAGATCTCAGATCAAGACGCGGAGGCAATCGCGCGTGGAAGCGTCGCTTTGGACCCGCTGCATGGGCGCGTTGGAGGCGGAGCTTCCGGAGCAGCAGTTCAATACGTGGGTGCGGCCGCTGCAGGCAATGGAAGGCAACGGCGCGCTCAAGCTGTTCGCGCCGAACCGCTTCGTCGTCGACTGGGTGAACGCCAATCTCCTGCCGCGCATCGGCGAGCTGCTGCGCGATGAAGCCTCCGGCGATGCGCCCATCATCACGGTCGAGGTCGGCTCGCGCGCCCAGCCGCTGCGCGGCGCGCCGCCGCCGGCGCTGAGCAGCGCGCGCACGCGGCCCGCCGAAGGGCTGGTGGTCGGTGCGCGGCTCAATCCCGATTTCACCTTCACCACCTTCGTCGAGGGCAAGAGCAACCAGCTCGCCAAGGCCGCCGCGCTGCAGGTGGCGGAAAATCCCGGGCGCGCCTACAACCCGCTGTTCCTCTACGGCGGGGTGGGCCTCGGCAAGACCCACCTCATGCATGCGATCGCGCATCTCATCAAGGAAAACGACCCCGAGGCGCGCATCGCCTACGTGCACTCCGAGCGTTTCGTCGGCGACATGGTGCGGGCGCTGCAGCACAACTCGATGAACGAGTTCAAGACGGCCTACCGCTCGCTCAACGCGCTGCTGATCGACGACATCCAGTTCTTCGCCGGCAAGGAGCGCTCGCAGGAGGAGTTCTTCCACACCTTCAACGAGCTGCTCGAGGGACAGCACCAGGTGATCCTCACCTGCGACCGCTATCCGAAGGAGGTCGAGGGCCTGGAGGAGCGCCTCAAATCGCGCTTCGGCTGGGGCCTCACGGTGGCGATCGAGCCGCCCGAGCTCGAGACCTGCGTGGCGATCCTCATGACCAAGGCGCGCGCCGCCGGCGTGCAGCTACCCGAGGAGGTGGCCTTCTTCATCGCCAAGCGCATCCGCTCCAACGTGCGCGAGCTCGAGGGGGCGCTGCGCCGCGTGATGGCCAACTCGCGCTTCACCGGCCGCGCGATCACGCTGGAATTCACCAAGGAAGCGCTCAAGGATCTGCTGTCGCTGCAGGCGAAGCTGGTCACGATCGAGAACATCCAGAAGACCGTCGCCGACTACTACAAGGTGCGCATGGCGGACCTGCTCTCCAAGCGGCGCAGCCGCTCGGTCGCACGCCCGCGCCAGGTGGCGATGGCGCTCGCCAAGGAGCTCACCAATCACAGCCTGCCGGAAATCGGCGACGCCTTCGGCGGCCGCGATCACACCACCGTGCTGCACGCGTGCAAGCGCATCAAGGATCTGCGCGACACGGAGCAGCGCATGAAGGAAGATTACTCAAACCTGTTGAGAACCCTCGCAGGCTGAGGGCACTTCTCTGTGCATTTGCTGTGGACGTGCTTGGGGATAAAGTTATACACAGGCCGCACACAGCTCGCTGGCAGCTCCTCCCGAGATTGAGAGCGGGATTTGACGATGTAAGTAGCTGAACGGGCTGAGAAAAGATTCTTATACCCGTAATTCCCAGGCTCTATAGCCTCAACAACAAAGATCTCCGATCGATCAAAGATTCAGAACTCGGAAGAGAAAACACCCCATGAAACTGACCGCCACACGCGAAGACATCCTTGCTCCCCTGCAAAGCGTCATCGGAGTCGTCGAGCGGCGGCAGACGATGCCGGTGCTCGCGAACGTGCTGCTCGCAGCGCGTGACGGACGCCTCAGCGTGACGGGAACCGATCTCGAGGTGGAGCTCGTCGCGACGAGCCAGGTGACCGTACAGCAGGCGGGCGACATCACCGTTCCGGGAAGGAAGCTGCTCGACATCTTTCGCTCCTTGCCCGAGAAAACCAGCGTTGCACTCAGCACCGAGGGCGAGCGCGTGTCGCTGCGCGCCGGGCGCAGCCGCTTCACGCTCTCGAGTCTTCCGGCCTCGGAGTTCCCGCTGGTGGACGAGATCAACGCGCAGCAGACGCTGAGCGTCGCGCAGGGAGAGTTCCGCCGCCTGATCGACAAGACCCATTTCTCGATGGCGCAGCAGGACGTGCGTTATTACCTGAACGGCCTGCTGCTCGAGACCGACGGCAAGACCCTGCGCGCAGTCGCCACCGATGGGCATCGCCTCGCGCTGTGCGAGACGGAGCTGAGCAGCAAAGCCAAGACCAGCCAGCAGGTGATCGTGCCCCGAAAAGGGGTCCTCGAGCTGCAACGGATCCTCGGAACGGAAGGCGATATCGAGCTCGGCGTCGGAACTAATCACGTTCGCGCCCAGATCGGCGACATTCGCTTCACTTCGAAGCTGATCGATGGTCGTTTCCCGGAGTACGGCCGGGTAATCCCCGCCAGTCCGTCCCGGACGGTGGAAGCTGAGCGGGAATCG
The DNA here is from genome assembly GCA_035625955.1 of Steroidobacteraceae bacterium. Taxonomy (GTDB): domain Bacteria; phylum Pseudomonadota; class Gammaproteobacteria; order Steroidobacterales; family Steroidobacteraceae; genus 13-2-20CM-66-19. The sequence continues at coordinate 3,335 of DASPOP010000001.1, forward strand.
CTGAAACTGGCCCTGCAGCGCACCGCGATCCTGTCGAACGAGAAGTACCGCGGCATCCGCCTGACCGCGCGACCCGGGCTGCTCATCATCCAGGCGCACAACCCTGAGCAGGAAGAGGCCGAAGACCAGGTCGAGGTGAACTACAAGGGCGAGGAAGTCGAGATCGGCTTCAACGTCAATTACCTCCTCGATGCCCTCGGAGCGATCGAGAGCGACAAGGTCGAGATCGGGCTCACGGACTCGAACAGCAGCTGTCTGATCCACGCGCCCGGTACCACGCACACGAAGTACGTCGTGATGCCGATGCGGCTATAGCTGAGCGAGCGGCAGCCCCGAGGAGGCGCGCCCGCCGCGCAGGGGCGGGACCCATGACCGGGCGGCAGAGTCTTGGGTCTGATCGGTTCCACGTGGAACAAGAGCGCAGGCCCGACGCAGTGGTCATCGTCCCCCGCTTGAATGCCTCATGAGCCTCTCCGAGCTCACCGTTACCAACCTGCGCTGCATCGAGCACGCCCAGCTCGAGCTGCCTGCCGGGCCTACCCTGATCTGGGGAGGAAACGGCTCGGGGAAGACCTCACTCCTTGAGGCTATGTTTCTGCTGGGCCGGGGCCGATCGTTCCGCACACGCAACACTGATAGGCTGATCACTCGAGGAAAAGATCACCTGCGAGTCGTTGGGCGGGTCAGCGCGCAGGCGGACGCAAGCACCGTCATAGGTCTCGAGCTCGCCGGCGAGGGTGTCATAGCCCGGATCGGCGGTCGGCCCGCGGGGTCCCTGGCGGAGCTCTCCCGGGCCTTTCCGGTCCAGGCGATCGAGCCGGGGGTGCACCGTCTCGTCGAGGAAGGAGGCTACGGCCGGAGGCGCTGGGTGGACTGGGCCGTGTTCCACGTGGAACCAGGATTCGTGGATACCTGGGTCCGATACACCCGGGCGCTCAAGCAGCGCAACGCCGCCCTCAAGGCCGATGCGGCCCAGGCCTCCGTCTGGGACCGGGAGCTCGCGCGGCTCGGCGAGCTCATTGCCGAATCGCGGGGCCGGGTCCTCGAACAGCTCGAGCCCTATTGGAAGGAAGCGGTAGCTGCCCTGAGCGGCCTGCCGGTGGAGCTGCACTACCTGCGTGGCTGGGCCCATGACCATTCGCTGCAGGAGGCGCTGATCGCCTCCCGTGCCCGCGACGAGATGCGCCATCTCACCCACGCCGGCCCGCATCGCGCCGACGTCGCCGTGCGCTTGTATGGCCGGCCCGCCCGTGAGGTGCTCTCGCGCGGGCAGCAAAAACTGGTTG
>DASPOP010000002.1:0-3668 GCA_035625955.1 Steroidobacteraceae bacterium
GCGTGAGGTGCTGCCGATCGACTCCGCGGGCGTGAATCCGGTGGACCTCGAGCTGCCGCCGGGAATCTATACGGCGGGTACGCCGCAGATCACCGTGGCGTGGGGACCGGCGGGTTCGGCCGAACCTTAGTAAATTGGCTCGGGATCGCGCCATCCCTGGCGCGCCCCTCGCGCGGCGAACGAAAAGCGTGGTTTTCGTTCGCCGCTCGCCGCCTGCGGCGGCGGGCACATCCATGTGCCTCTATACGTCCGCCTCCTGGTAGGCGCGGCAGGGCACGCTGACCGGGGGGCGCGCGCTGTCGAGGTCGAGGGCGGTGAGCGCTCCGCCCCATACGCAGCCGCTGTCGAGCCCGACCACGCCGTGACTCTGCACGAATCCCAGCGCCGACCAGTGGCCGAAGATGACGCGGGCGCTCCGGCTCAGGCGCTGCTCGAACGTGAACCACGGCCGTAGCGGCGAGGGCGGCGGCGGCGGCTCGCCCTTCAGGTCCAGGTCTACCCGGCCGTCGGCCGTGCATACCCGCAGGCGCGTCAGCACGTTGATGGCGAAGCGCAGCCGCTCCATCCCGGAAAGCTGCGGGCTCCAGCGATCGGGCTCGTTGCCGTACATGTGATCGAACAGCAGCCGCGGGTCGCGGGTGAGCGCCGCCTCGACCTCGCGCGCGAGCTGCAGCGTCAGGGCCACGCTCCATTGCGGCACCACGCCCGCGTGCACCATGAGATCACCCGCCTCGCTGTGCGCCATCGGGCGCGTCAGCAGCCACTCGAGCAGCTGATCGCGGTCGCGGGCCGTGAGCACCGCGTCCAGGGTGTCGGTCTTCTTTCTGCGGTGGCTGCCATGCACGACCGCGAGCAGGTGCAGATCGTGGTTGCCGAGCACCACCACCGCGTTGTCGGCGAGGGAGCGCACCAGGCGCAGTGTCTCGAGGGAGCGCGGTCCGCGATTGACGAGATCGCCGACGAACCACAGCCGGTCACGGTCGGGCGAGAATTTCAGCAGCGCGAGTAGGGCGCGCAGTTCCTCGTGACAGCCTTGAACGTCGCCGATCGCATAGCGCGTCACTGCACGATGCCGGGCATGGCGAGGCGGAACGGCTCGATCGGCGCGTCGAAGTGCGCACCGTCGTCGGCCAGCATCTGATAGCTGCCCTGCATGGCGCCCACCGGCGTCTCGAGCACGGCGCCGCTCGAGTAGCGGAATCCCTGGCCGGGCTTCAGGTATGGCTGCTCGCCCACCACGCCGTCGCCGCGCACTTCCTCCACCTTGCCGTTGGCATCCGTGATGACCCAGTGCCGCGTGAGCAGGCGCGCCGGCACCTGGCCCTCGTTGCGGATGGTGATGGTGTAGGAGAAGACGAAGCGGCGCTCGCGCGGATCGGACTGCTCGTCGAGGTAGTTGGTCTCGACGTCGACGCGGATCTTGTGGTCCTGGTGCGTCATGGTGGTGATTCTAGCAATTCCTTTTGCGGCAATTCCTCAAGATCGGCCGACGCGCATCGCCAGCACGTCGCAGGGGGCGGCATGCAGCACCGTGTCCTCGGTGAGATTCACCAGGATCGAGAGGCCGTGGCGCTCGCGGCTGCCCAACATAATGAGATCGGCGTGGCGCTCGCGGGCCACCCGCACGATCTCCGATTTGACATTGCCGCTCTCGACCCGGCAGGGCGCGCCGGCGAGCCCCAGGTCGGCCGCCAGCGCCGTGAGGCGCGTGCGGGCGCGTTCGAGCAGCTCTTCCTCGATCGGCACCGAGGGCATCAGCGTCTCGCCCATCGGCTCGACCGGCACGAACTCCACCACGTGCAGCAGCTCGATCTCGGCGCCGAGGGCGCTGGCGAGCGCGGCCGCCCGGCGTCCCAGGATCAGGCTGTCCTCGGTCAGATCCACGACCAGCAGGATGCGACGGTAGACCGTCATCGGAATCTCCCCTGCAGCGCGCCCCCCGGATCCTTAAGCCTAGCCCGAGAGGCGCGTGCGGTCGAGCGCCAATGCCAGGGTGTTGAATTGCTGCGGTGTGAGCGTCTCGGGCCGGGCTTTGGCGTCGAGCCCGCAGGCGGCGATCTCCGCGCCGCTCATGAGGCGTGCGAGGGCGTTGCGCAGCGTCTTGCGGCGGTGCGCGAAGGCAGCCGCCACCACCTCGGCGTAGTGCGGGCTCACCGCGAAGCGCGGCCTGGCGAGGACCGTGAGGCGCGCCACCGCCGACCACACCCGGGGCGGCGGCTGGAAGGCGCCCGGCCCGAGGTCGAACAGCCGCTCGACGCTGATGCGCGGGGCGAGCATCACGGTGAGGCGGCCGTAGTCGCCGCCGCCGGGCTGCGCCGCGAGGCGCGCCACCACTTCCCGCTGCAACATAACGTGCGCATCGAGGATCGCGTCGGCGTGCGCGGCCAGGCGGAACAGCAGCGGCGTGGAGATGTTGTAGGGCAGGTTGCCGATGATGCGCAGCCGCCCGCCACGCCGGCCGGCGAGGCCCGCGTAGTCGAACTCGAGGGCGTCGGCGACGTGCAGCGAGTGGCGCGCGTCGCCGGCGAAGGAGCCGGCGAGCTGCGCGGCGAGATCGCGGTCGATCTCGATGGCATCGAGCGTGCAATCGGCGCACGCGAGCAGCTGCCGGGTGAGCGCGCCGCGCCCCGGACCGATCTCGACCAGGTGGTCGCCGGCGCGCGGGGCGAGTGCGGCGACGATGCGCCGGATCGCCGCCGGGTCGTGCAGGAAATGCTGGCCGAAGCGCTTGCGGCGCGGCGGCCGGCTCAAGTGCGCCTCGCGCGCCACCCGCGCCTACCGCCGGCTGAGCTCGATCGCCAGACCTACGGCGGCGGCGAGGCTGCCGGCGCCGGCCTTGCCGGTGCCGGCGAGCTCGAGCGCCGTGCCGTGGTCCACCGAGGTGCGCACGAACGGCAGTCCCAGCGTCACGTTCACCGCGCTGTCGAAGCCCGCGTGCTTCACCACGGGCAGCCCCTGGTCGTGATACATGGCGAGCACCGCATCGAAGCCCGCGAGCACCTGTGGGACGAAGACCGTATCGGCCGGCAGCGGGCCGTGGACCTCGATGCCGTCCCGCTGCATCCTCTCGACCGCCGGCCCGATCACCTTCAGCTCCTCGTCGCCGAGATAACCGCTCTCGCCGGCGTGCGGGTTCAAGCCGCAGACGGCGATGCGCGGCGCGCGGATCCCCCACCAGTCCGTGAGGGCGCGCGCCAGGACCGCGGCCGTCCGGCACAGCGACTCGATCGTGATGGCGGCGCTCACCGCGGCGAGCGGCACATGCGTGGTCGCGAGCGCCACGCGCAGCGTGCCGGTGGTGAGCATCATGACCGGATGAGCGGCATGAGCGCGCTGCGCGAAATACTCGGTGTGGCCGGGAAATGCCACGCCGGCGTCGTTGATGACGGCCTTGTGGACCGGGGCGGTGACCACGGCGTCGAACTCGCCGGCGAGGGCGCCGTCGATGGCGCGGTCGAGGAGCGCGAGTACGTAGGGAGAGTTGCGCTTATCGAGCCGGCCCGGCGTACTCGCCGCCCTGAGCGGCTCCTGCTCCACCAGCAGCGTCCCCGGTGCGTGGCGCTGGCGCGCGCGCGGCGAGTGCGCCGCGTAGGGTCGCAGCTCGACCTGCAGCCGCGTCAGGCGGGCGCGCTCGGCGAGCAGGCCGACGTCGCCCAGGCACACGAGCT
>DASPOP010000003.1:0-7177 GCA_035625955.1 Steroidobacteraceae bacterium
GGCGGCACCGCCGCGGCGGGCAACTTCCACCCCGGTGGTGTCGCCGACAACTCGCAGTGCACGCTCTGCCACGGTGCGACTGCGCAGATCAACAACGGCGCCTGGCAGGTACAAGCCGCCCACGTTCCGCAGGGAGACACCGCGGCCGCCACGTTCCAGTGGATGGTTAACAGCGTGACGTTCTTCACCCCGGTCGCGAACGGCCCGGTCTACCCGGTCGTGAACTTCGAGATCGACAACCCGAGCAAGGCGACCAAGTGGAACATCCTGGCCGACCCGCCGTTCGTCTCGAACGACCCCGGCCTGGCTGCCGCGACGCCGGCCTGCAAAGGCGCCGCCCGCCTGGCTATCGACCTCGCGTGGGACACGAGCGACTACACGAACTGGGGAAGCGGGGTGACTCCGGTCACTTTCACCGCAGCCCTCGCTGCGGGCGCGACGAGCGGAACGCTCGCAGCCGCATGGTCCAATGCGACGGGCGCCTATCTGGTCACCTTCAGTGACGGCGAGAGCGCTTCCGTCACTCTCACAAACGCTGCGACCACGGCGACCTGGAGTACGGCACTGGCGAATGCCGTCACGGTGAGTGCGAATGCCAGTGTCCCGACGGCCTCGAACTGGGGCCAGCCCATCCAGCTGAACCCGATCATCCCGGGTGCCGGCAGTGTGCCCGCCGGTTGCAGCGCCTCGACGCTGGTGTATGGCGGAGTCAGCGTGCCGGCCGGCTTGGCCGGATACACGCCACCCGCAGCGCCGAAGGTGGGCACGCTCTACGGCCCGGACGCGAACGGCACGTTCACGGTCGTGGGCCCTGCGCTGCCGGCGACGCCGGCGGGGAACTGCGCGGCCGGTACCCCGTGCGCGCCGATCCAGAACGTTGCCGCGGTGATCGAAGGCCATCCATCGGCGGTGCTGATGAACTATGCGAGCCCGCCGGTGCCCGTCACGCTTGCCGGGCTGCCGATACCACCGGCCGGCACGGCGATCGCCTCGGGGACCGCCACGGGTGCCCAGCAGGTGCGCCTCCCGGTCAAGAGCCAGGTCGGCTACGGCAACACGGCCAACGCCTTCGGCGCGGCCGCCAGCGTCACGCCGGTCCCGCGCCGGATGATCGCCGACACCGCGAAGTGCGACGTCTGCCACAAAGCCCTGACCTTCCACTCGGGCGGCATCCTCGGCACACCGCACGGCAACAACCGTACCGACAACGTGCAGGTATGCGTGGTCTGCCACAACCCGGCCTCGACGGACGTGAGCCAACGCCAGGGCGCGGCCTTCAACGCCGGGCCGGGCATCGATGGACTGTGGGAGCGTCCGATCGACTTCAAGCAGATGATCCACTCGATTCACGGGGCCCGCGACCTATCTGCCTTTTTCGGCGTCCTCTACACCGTCTATAGCTTCGGTGGCAACCCGGCCACCTTCACGGACATCGCCCTGCCGGCTGGGCAGAACCTGGGCAATTGCGCGAACTGTCACGTCAACCAGACGGGCGGCTTCTTCACGGCGCCCTGGCTTGCCCAGACCTTCTACCCGGGCGATCCGCTCATGCAGCCGTCGACCTATACGACCGGCCTGTCGAAGCAGGTGCCGAACCCGACGACCGTCGGCAACCCGATCGCGCGGACGCCGAGCGCTGCGGCCTGCACCGGCTGCCACGTGGAGAGCGACGCGCTGTCGCACATGATGCAGAACGGCGCTTCGGTCACGGTCTCGAAGGACCCCGAGGGGCGGTGGGTAGGTACCGGGGCGCAGGCCGAGACCTGCGTGGTCTGCCACGGGCCCGGCGGCATAGCCGACATCGCCGTGATCCACAGCGTGTCGGCGCCGACCTCGCCCTGAGTCACCGGGAAGTCAGATGTAAAGAGAGCCCGGGCGGTGGTGATTCCGCCGCACCGGGCTCACTTTTGAAGCTGCGATGGAATCAGCGACCGCGAAGTGGCGGCGTCATTAAGGCGCTGTTGAACGGGGAGTCCGAGTGCCCATGACTCGCTTCAGAGCTTGGCGGACCTTTGGCGCAGCGGCGTTGCTCCTGGCGCCGATGGCCGCCGGGATCGCGCCGGCGAGGGCGGAGGACGCAGCAGCGCCCGCCTACAGCCGCAAGGGCGCGGACACCTGTCTCGGCTGCCACGACGACCCTGCGCTGCTAGGCCTGTTTCGCACCAGGCACGCGCGACCGAATGACCCGAAAGGGCCGTTCGGGCACGGCGGGCTGCAGTGCGAGGCCTGCCATGGCGCGGGCGGCGCGCACGTGCAGGCGCGCGGCAAGCAGCCGGCGGGCATCGTGGATTTCGGCCCGCACGCGCTCGCCTCGCCCGCGCGGCAGAATGCGCAGTGCCTCGGTTGTCATCAGTCGAACACCGCGCATCAGTGGGCCGCAAGTCAGCACGCCGCTGGCAATGTCCCCTGCGCGGCCTGCCACACTTTGCACGCTCCCCACGATCCGGTGCTGGCCGCGGCGACGCAGGCCGAGGTGTGCACCAGCTGCCACCAGGCCGAGCACACCGACCTCTTCAAGCCCTCGCACCATCCGCTGCGCGAGGGCAAGATGGCCTGCACCTCCTGCCATGCGCCGCACGGCTCGCAGGGCCCGTTCCTGCTCGTCGGCAACACGGTGACCGAGACCTGCACCAGCTGCCATTCCGAGTACCGCGGACCGTTCCTGTGGGAGCATCAGCCGGTCGCCGAGGACTGCTCGAACTGCCACAGCGCACACGGCTCGGCTCAGCCGGCACTGCTCAAGACGCGGTCGCCGTTCCTGTGCCAGCAGTGCCACGAGGGCGCGGGTCATCCCTCGATATTCAACGGCCCCCAGGGACTACCCGGCGGCGCGCCGAGCGCCTACCTGCTCGCCGGCTGCTGCATCAACTGCCACTCCCAGGTGCACGGCTCCAACCACCCCTCGGGTCGCGCTCTGATGCGCTAGGAAGGCGAGCCATGAAATCCCTCCCGCAGCGCCGCCAGCTCTCCCGCACCCTGGGTGCGCTCGCGATGCTCGCCGCGGGCGCGGTGTGGGCCGACGGCGCCGCTCCGGACACCAGCAACTGGAAGTGCGAGCAGTGTCCGTTCTTCGAGGGCTACGACGCCAACGTCGAAGCCGGCGCCTTGTACGCGAATGGCGCGAATTTCAGCTTTGGCCGCTACACCGGCATCGACCGCAGCACGGTCTATGCCGACCTCGGGGCTGCCGGGCAGTACCGTCGCGCGGACGGCCTGGACGCGAGTTATGAGCTGCGCGACCTCGGCCTGGCTTCACGCGAGGGAAGCGTCGAGCTCGGTCAGGAGGGGCGCTTCGACCTCAGGCTCGGTTACGACGGGCAGCCGACGCGGCTCTACGACAGCGGCGCAACGCCTTTTCTGGGCGCCGGCGGCGGGATTCTCACGCTCCCGGCGGGCTGGGTGCCCGCCGCCAGCACCGCCGGCATGAGCGCGCTCGGGGCCACGCTCGCGCCGCTGAAGATCGAATACGACCGGCGTACCGCATCGCTCCTCGGATCCTACATCGCAAGCTCCGCGTGGACGCTGCACGCGGAATTCCGCCACCAGGAGAAGGACGGCACGGGTCTGATCGGCGGCACCTTCTTCACGGAGGCCACGCAGCTTCCACAGCCGATCGACTACGTCACCAACACCGTCGAAGCCGGGGCGGCCTGGGCCGACCGCCGCGCGAGCCTGCGCCTCACCTACACGGGCTCCTGGTTCAAGAACGACATCGATTCCCTGACTTTCGCCAATCCTTACCTGCCGCTGGTGGCGGGCTCGACCCAGGGCCGCCTCGCGCTGCCGCCGGACAACAACCTGCAGCAGTTCGCCCTCGCGGGCAACCTGCCGTGCAACTTTCTCGGGACTTCCCTGACCTACGCCGCCTCCTTCGGCAGCCTCAAGCAGGACCAGGCCTTTCTGCCCTTCAGCACCCTGCCGGGCGCCGCCGTCCCGACACCCTCGGCGCTCGACGGCGATGTGCATCTGTCGCACTACGCGCTCGCGCTCGCCTCACATCCGCTGCCCAGGCTCTCGGTGCGGGGCGACGCCACCTACGACGGACGCGACGACCACACCACGCCGCTGACCCTCGCCTACGTGGTCACCGACACGTTCCCAGGCGGGGGCGCGCTGACCACACCCCGCTACAGCGAGGACCGGACGCGGCTCGAGGGGAGCGCCGACTACACGCTCAACCGTTGGCTACGTGTGGGCGTCGGTGGCAAATACCTGGTCACGCACTACGGACCCGACCAGCTGGTCGCCAACACCCGCGACACGCAGAACTGGGTGCGCGCGACGCTCGATCCGCTCGCGGGACTCACCATTACGCTCAAGGGCGGCAACGCCTCGCGCAAGACCTCGGGGTTCATTACCTCGGCCCTCCCGCCGGCCGAAAACCCGCTCGTCTGGGCTTACGACTACGCACCGCGCGACCGCGAGTTCTTCACGCTGACCGGCTCGTGGCAGGCGACCTCAACCCTGACGTGGTCGCTCGAAGGATTCTTCGCCAACGATAACTACCGCCTGTCGCAGCTCGGCCTGCAGAGCGTGCACGAGCGGCGTGCTTCGACCACGCTCACCTGGACGCCGCGCGAGACTCTCAGCGCCTACGTGGACGGGGGCTACCAGCGCCTCGAGATGCTCCAGGACGGCTTCAGCGGAGCGCTCACGGCACCCTGGCAGGTCGCCGACTCCGAGCGCTTCTGGAACCTAGGCGCCGGCGGCCGGTGGGTGATGGCGACGCGCTGGACACTTACCCTAGACTATCTGCATGCACCCTCGTACGGCGATTTCAACACGCAGGTGGGCGGGCTGGCCGAGCCCTTCCCCGAGAACTGGAGCCGCCTCGACAGCGTGCGGCTCGACCTGCGCTACCAATGGACCCGAGCCGCACAGCTGCACCTGCGTTTCATCCATGAGAAGTACGATTCGAGCGACTGGGCCCTGGGCGATGTCGGCCCCGGCACCATCCCGAACCTCCTGGCGCTCGGCGTGCTCCCCTGGACGCACGACGTGAATCTGGTAGCCCTCACCTTCCGCTACCAGTTCAATGCGGGCGCAAGTGCGCCGCCGCCCTGACGCAGCACGCGGTCGCCGTCATCAACGCTTCCAACAGCCTCGCGGTCTCAGCCCGCCCCGGGAGTCGTCGGCCGTGCCAGGACGCGGCCGATCCGGAGGGTCCGGAGGTGGCCGTCCCGGACTACCTCGAGCAGACCTACGCCTGGGCCTACCTGCGCCCGCGGGCCGTGCGGTTGCTCGACCGCGAGCTCGTCGTCAACGCGATCCTGTGGGGCAACTACGCCCGCCTGGTGCGCGCCGCGTGCGCGCAGTTCCGCCCGGGCGAGCACGTACTGCAGGCCGCCAGCGTCTACGGCAGCCAGCCCGCGAGACTCGCCGATCACCTCGGCCCGGCCGGGCGGCTCACGGTCATCGACGTCTCGCGCCTTCAGGTCGAGCACCTCCGCAGGAAGCTCGCCACGCGCACCAACGCCAGTGTCAGGCTGGCGGATGCCACGGCGCCCGGCCACGAGAGCTACGACGGCGTATGCTGCTTCTTCCTCCTCCACGAGCTGCCGGACAGCTACAAGCGGCGCGCCGTCAACGCGCTGCTCGCGCGGCTCGAGCCCGGCGGGCGCGCAGTATTCGTCGACTACGCGGCCCCAAGCTGGTTTCACCCGCTGCGGGGACTCATGTGGCTCGTCAACCGCTGGCTCGAGCCGTACGCGGCGAGCCTGTGGCGCAATTCCATCCGGAGCTTCGCCGACCAGGCCGACCTGTTTCACTGGACCGAGCGGCGGCTGTTCCTCGGGCTCTATCAGGTCGTGGTCGCCCGGCGCCGCGCGCCCGGGAGGCGCGCCGTGACGCGACTGCGCTATGCTGATCCCAGCCCTGAGCCGGGCTCACCGCCGTGACTGCCACCTCACATCCCCCCGACCGTCCCTCGCCGGCGCTGGCCGGACCCGGGCCCGGCGTGACCGCGAAGCGTCTGTTTCTCTCGACGCGGCCCGCCTTCTACACCGCCTCGGTACTGCCGGTCTTCGTCGGCACGGCCTGGGCTGCCGCGGCGACCCGGCACGTCGACTGGCTGCTGCTCGCCCTGGCGCTCGCTGCCACGGTGTTCGCGCACGGCGCGACCAATGTCTACAACGACGTCGGCGATGACGTCATCGGCGCCGACGAAGGCAACAGCGGGCGCATCTATCCCTACACCGGCGGATCGCGCTTCATCCAGACGGGGCTGCTGACACGTGCCGAGATGGCGCGTCTGGCGCTCGCGCTGGCGGTGGCGGCGCTCATCGTCGGGTTCGTGCTGACCTTGCTGCGGGGCCCGGGCGTGGTGCTGCTCGGGCTCGCCGGACTCGCGCTCGGAATCCTTTACTCGATGCCGGGCGTGCAGCTCTCGGCACGCGGCGTCGGCGAGCTGGCGGTCGCCGTAGGCTTCGGGCCGCTGCCGGTTCTCGGTGCCGCCTGGCTGCAGGGCGCCCCGATCGGCCCCGGCGCGGTGCTGGTGTCGCTCCCGGTGGGCGCCTGGGTGGCGGCGATCCTGCTGATCAACGAGGTGCCGGACCTCGAGGCGGATGCGCGCGCGGGCAAGCGCACGCTGGTGGTGCGCTTCGGTGCGGGCGGCGCGCGCGCGATCTACTTCGGCCTGACCGCGCTCGCGCTCGCTGCCGGTCTCGCCGCGGTCGCGATCGGCGCGCTGCCGCTGTGGTACCTGCTGCCCGCCGCGGCTCTCGCGCTCGGCGGCACCCTGGCCGCCCGCGGCATCAGCGTAGAAGCCGCCGGCCGAGCGCGGCTCAGGAAGAGCATCGAGCTCACGTTGGGCGTTCACGCACTCGGCAACATCGCGCTCTGTCTGGCGATTCTCGGACACCGCTTCGCCTGAGTCAGGCGCGCACCTGAGCCAACACCCGCGACAGCACCTCCCGGGCGGTCGTGTCCGCGTCGATGACGCGCAGATTCTCCGCGGCGCTGATCGGCTCGAAGCGCGTCTCCTGTAACTCCAGCACGGCCCGGTCGGCCTCGGAGGCGTCGGTGCCAGCCTGCGCGCGCGCCGCGACGCGCGCCTCGAGCACCGCGGGCGGCGCACGACAGTGCACCACCCACAGGGCCGCGGCATGCTCCGCAGCGAGCGCAGCGAACTTCGCCCGTTCATCCCGGCGCTGAAAGGTCGCATCGACGATGACCGGGA
>DASPOP010000004.1:0-9112 GCA_035625955.1 Steroidobacteraceae bacterium
TGCACACGACGCGTACCGCCCGCGGTCTGCCCGCGCAGCGCATCGACGCCGCCGGACACGCGCACGTCGACAGCCAGGCGGTGCTGGCGCTGGCGCTGCCGCTCATGGCCAACAGCGCGGTGCAGATCGTGCTCAATCTCACCGACATGTGGTTCATCGGGCGCATCTCGACCGGGGCGCTGGCGGCGGTCGGCGCGGTGCAGTGGCTGGTGGTGGTCGCGGTGTTGGTGTTGGGGGGTGCGGGCACCGCGGTGCAGACCATCGTGGCGCAGTCTTACGGCGCCCGGCGTTATCGCCGCGCCGCACAGGCGACCTGGACCGCGCTGTGGGCGACGCTGTGCGCGCTGCCCTTGTTCCTGCTGGCGGGCGCGGCGCGCCACCCGCTGTTCGCACCCTTCGGTTTCGACCCGGAAGTCGAGCGCCTGGTCGGCGACTTCTGGTTCCCGCGGATGGGCGGCGCGGCCACCGGGGCAGCGCTCTGGGCCATGCTCGGATTCTTCAACGGCACCGGCCGCCCGCGCCTCACGCTCCTCATCACCGCGGTGACGACCGTCGCCAACGCGCTGCTCAACCAGCTGTTCATCTTCCGCTTCGGCTGGGGCATCGCCGGCTGCGCCTGGGCCACCAACACCGCGCAGCTGCTCGGGCTGGCGCTGGCGATCGGGATCTTCCTCGACGCCCACTACCGGCGCCGCTACGGCTCGCACCTCACCTGGCGGCCGCATCCCGGAAGGTTCCTCGAGCAGCTGCGGCTCGGCGTGCCGATGGGCCTGTTGCCGGCGGCCGATCTGCTCGGCTATGCGATCTTCCAGATGATGCAGACCCGGTCCGGGACGGTGAACGGCGCCGCGACCCAGATCGCCACCATTCTCACCTCGATTGCCTACATGCCGGGCTTCGGTATCGGCTGCGCGGGTACCACCCTCGTCGGCCAGTCGATCGGCGCGGGGGCGCGCGACTGGGCGCTCACGGTCGGCAACCGCGTGATCCTGCTCGCGGCGCTCTACATGGGAGCGATCGGGATCCTCATCGCGATCGCGGGTCCGTGGATCCTGCCGCTGTTCGCCGGCGCGCACGACGCCGACTCCGCCGCGGCGGTTGCGCTCGGCACGCAGCTCCTGTGGCTCGCCGCGGGCTACCAGTTTTTCGACGGCCTGAATCTCGGCAGCAGCCTGTGCCTGCGTGGCGCGGGCGACGTGCGGGTTCCGGCGGCGCTGGTGCTGCCGGTGTCGTTGCTGCTGCTCGTGCCGCTCGCGCACTCCTTCACCTTCGCACCGGGAGACGGCTGGGTGCATTTCCTGCCGCAGTTCGGCTGGGGCGCGATCGGCGGCTGGGTGGCGGTGCTGATCTATGTCATGGTGCTGGGATCGACGCTGTTCCTGCGCTGGCGCTCACGCGCCTGGCAGGCGATCCGGATCTGAGGCTCTTACGGAGCGCGCATGTTCGTCACACTGAAGATGCTGCTCGGGACGCTGCTCCTTCCGCCCGCCGGACCCCTGCTCCTGGCCGGCGCAGGCCTGTGGTTACTGGCGCGCCGGCGGACGAGCGACGCTGCGGGAACGGCCGCGCTCGCGCTCGCCGTGACCGGCCTGGTAGCGCTGTGGCTGCTGTCGACACCGGCGATCGCAGATGTGCTGACGCGCCTTGCCGAGCGTTATCCGCCCCTCGAGCTCACCCGGCCGGTGCGCGGCCAGGCTATCGTCATCCTCGGCGGCGGAACGGAGCGGATGGCGCCCGAATATGGCGGGCCTGCGGCCGGTCTCGAGCTCCTCGAGCGCGTGAGCTATGGGGCGTACGTGGCACGGCGCACAGGGCTGCCGGTGCTGGTCTCGGGCAGTGCACGCGAGGCACTCGCGATGCGCGCCACGCTCGCGCGCGACTTCGGGATCACGGCGCGCTGGGTCGACGCTGAGTCGCGCGATACATTCGACGATGCGCGATTCTCGGCGCGGCTGCTGAAGGCCGACGGCATCGAGCATATCGTGCTGGTCACGAGCAGCAGCCATGAGTGGCGCGCGGCGCAGGAGTTCATGAGCGCCGGGCTCGCAGTCGAGCCTGCGCCGGTGCACGTCTGGGCGCCACATGCGCACGAGGTCGAGGACTACCTGCCGCATGCCGCCGGGCTACTGCAGTCAAGGGAGGCGCTGCACGAGCTCGTTGGCAACCTGGCGCGGCCGCTGCTCGCGGCGACGCACCTGCGCCGGCACGAATGAGCGGCGACATCCCGGTCACGGTGTTCCGCTCGCGGCGCCGCCGCGCCTGCGAGGAGCGACAACTGGTACTCCTCGCCGTGGGGGTCGTGGCGGAGCTGGTTCCGGGCGAGGGCGAGTTCCTCCTGCAGGTGGACTCGCAGGATGCCGCCTACGCGGCCCGGCATCTCGCACAGTACGAGTCGGAGAACCGCGCGCCGCCACCCCCGCCGCCGCCGCCGTACCTGCATCCTCACGCCTGGATCGGCTGCATCTGCTACGTCGTGACGCTCGTCGGCGTCGCCTACGTGGTCGGCAACGGACTGGTGCGGCTCGACGCCTTCGATCTTGGGACGCTCGAGTGCGCGCGCGTGCAGGCGGGGGAGTGGTGGCGCGCCTGGACCGCGCTCACTCTGCACCTCGACGGCCCGCATCTCGCGGCCAACCTGGGCGCGGGAGTCTGGTTCGGCTATCTCGCCGCGCGACAGACGGGCGTTGGCACCGCCTGGTTTCTCACCGTAACGGGAGCCGCGCTCGCGAATCTCATCGAGGGGCTGGTCGGGCCACCCGAGCACAGCGCGGTGGGCGCCTCGACCGCGGTGTTCACCGCCCTGGGACTCATGTCGGCGTACTCGTGGCGCGAGCGCCTCCATCTCCCGCAACACTGGGGACGGCGGTGGGGTCCGCTCGTCGCCGGCGTGATTCTCCTCGGGTGGACGGGCTCGGCGGGCGAGGGGACCGACCTCGTGGCGCATCTCGCGGGCTTCACGACCGGCGTGCTGCTCGGAGTCGCGGCGGCCGCCGGCAGGTCGCGCCGCTGGCTCGAGCGCGTCCCGCAGTGGCTCACGGGCGCCGCGGCGCTTGCCGAGATCGCCATCGCCTGGGGATTCGCGTTGCGGGCTTGACGCCGTTCACGGACCTTCGACGTCATAGCCGCGCTGCTTCAAGACGGCCAGGGCGCCGTGCTCGCCCAGCAGGCGGTCCATGGACTGCACCGCGAGGGTGCCGCGATTGTGCGCCAGGCTGTCCTCGACCACTACGAGCCAGTCGTCCTGGGCGCGCGCGATGAGTGCGCGAACCCGTTCGGAGGTCGAGACCGCGGCGATGCAGGCGGTCTTGTCGTCGGGGTGCGGGAGCTGGCGGAGGCTGTCCACATCGCCGAGCGCCCAGGCGCGGGCGCGTGCCTGCATGGGACCTAAGTCGGTCTCGAGGCGGGTGACCACGGCATCCAGACAGGCAACCTCGGCCGACAGCGGCGTCGCGCCCACGTCCTTCAGGACATCCACCGGATCGTCGATCTTCAGCTTGTCCTGGCGGATACGCACACCCTGCTCACGTGCCAGGCCGAGCACCTGCTTCTGCACCTCGTTGTGGAGCGCGAGGTCCGAGGCGTCCAGCACCCGCGTCATCAGCCGCTCGGCCGCGAGCATCGGGCGCAGCTCCTCGAGGTGCGTGTCGTGCGGGTCGTACCGGGCCTCGAGCGCTTCGACCCGTGCGTACAGCTGCGGCGGCAGCGTCTCCTTGAGCGGCAGGTGATCGGGCGCTTTTTGCATGCGGCGCCACTGGATGAACACCCGCAGCGCCGTGAAGGGATTCGCGCCGATGCCGTAAGTAGGCCAGGCGGGCACGACCTCCTGCGATTGCTGCAGCACCGCCCGCACGGCGTCCGGCTGCCATATCATCTTCTTCGGCAGCGGCGTGACGGTGCCGAGGATCCACAGCATGTGATCGCCCCGGCGCACCGTCCACATGCGTGGCCCCTCGTGCTGCCCCTCGACGACCACCTCGGCGAGCGGGGCTTCGACGGCGGACACGGGTGGGGCGGCGGGCGCGGCCGCCGGAGGCTGCGCGTGCAGCCCGGCCGGCGCAGCGAGAAGCGCGCTGACGAGCGCTGCGTGCTTAGCTCGAGCGCCCAAGGCTCAGTCGGTCGTGGGCGGAGCCCGCGGAGCCGTCTCCGTGGTTCGCTCGTAGACCCGGGTCAGCGCCACGGCCGGCAGCTCCGCAGGTCCGATGCGCACTTTCTCGATCAGGCGCTGGCCGTCCGCCGAGAGCCCATAGCGGTCGACGATGTTCGGGCCCAGCTGCGCCTTGATGTAGATGGCGTATTCACGTCCCTCCCACCCCGAGACCTGATCCGCGACGCCCATTTCGGCGGAGACGACGCTGTGCGCGCCGGGGGTGAAGCTGCGCGCCGTGGTGCCGTAGTCGAACACCAGCTGCTCGCTCGACTGGCGCACGATGAGGTAATCGCCGTGCGCGAGCACCGCCGCGAGCGCGTGCATCATGGGTGAGTACTGCAACGGGTCTGGACGGCGCGCGCCGCGGCCGCCGCCGGCGGGGGGCTCGTCGGGCGTGAGCGCCGGATTCGCGTCCTGCTGAGCGCCGCCGCCAGCCGCACCACCGCGGCCGCCCGGGCCGCCGCGCGGCGTCTCTTCCGTTGCCGCGTTCGCTCGCGCCACGATCTTCGCTGCCTGGGCGCGCATCTTCGCGATCACCTGCTGCGGGTCGTCGCTCGCTGCGCGATTCAGTCGCCAGGTGCCCGCGAGCGACACACCCACGGGCGTCTCGGGCTTCGGACCTCCCGCGCATCCCGCGAGAGCCGCCGCCGCGCACGCGAGCAGCGAAGCATGGACTTTCCGCATATTGGCGTATCCTCGCACGATGACCCGGCGCAAGGCCATGGAGCTCGAGACCCTCAAGGGACGCATTACGCGCCTCGACGCGGACAGCGTCGATCGGCTCTATGGCCTCGAGCCGGTATACGAGCCCGGCGAGGATCGCTCCGCGAGCCTCGCACCCGAGGAGTTCGTCGCGGTGCGCTGTCCCTGGTGCGGCGAGCGCCTCGAGACGCGCGTGGACATGACGGCGGACGATGCCGCGTACATCGAGGACTGCGAAGTCTGCTGCCGCCCCATCCAGTTCAGCATCGAGCGCGCCGACGGCGGCGCCCTGCTCTCGGTTGCGGTCACGCGCCTGGACTAGTTTATTGGCACAAATCGCAGGAGCGATTTGTGCGGACATCACTCCGTTGACCGGGGCGCGAAGCTCACTGCACCTCTCGCCTCAGCAGCCGAGCACTCCGTAAGATAGGCGAGCGCATGGGGCAAAAGGCGCGGCTTTTGCCCGCCGCGCCTCGGGGAGCGATTTCAGCGGACATTACTCCGGCTGCGCTTACGCGACTGCGGCTTCGAGGAACGTGAGGCTGCGCGCCCCGGCATCGAGCCGCACGCGCGCGCCGAGCGGCACCGGCTCGTTCGCCGCGCCGTGCCCGACGGGGAACCCAGCCGCGCACGGCAGCCCCGTGGCCTGCGCGAGCTCGCGCAGCACGTCGGCGGCGCTGTAGTCGGCGTCCTTCTCCTCGCAGTTGGTGAACGAGCCGAGCGCGATGCCGCGCACCTGACCGAGCACACCGGCGAGCTCGAGGTGGGTCCACATGCGGTCGAGCCTGTAGGGCCGCTCGCCCACGTCCTCGAGCAGCAGGATCGCGCCCTCGAGTGAGGGCAGGTAGGGCGTACCGAGCAGCCGCGTCACTACCGAGAGAGTGCCGCCGAGCAGCGGCCCTTCCGCCACGCCGGGCACGTAGGTGTCGCTGGCGCGCAGCGCCGGCGCCGGCGCCGGGGATTCCAGCAGATGGAACAGCCGCTGCCGGGTCTCCGCGGGCAGCAGGCCGAGCTGCGTGAGGACCGGGCCGTGGATGCTCACGACTCCGCGGCTCTGCAGCCATAGGTGCAGCGCGGTGATGTCCGAGAACCCGACCAGGGGCTTCGATGCCGCGGGTCTGACCGCCGCCAGACGCGCGAGCAGGCGTGTCGCGCCATAACCACCGCGCGCACAGAACACTGCCTTGACGGCGGGATCCACCAGCGCCTCCGTGAGCTCCTCGAAGCGCCGGCTGTCCGAGCCGGCGAGATAGCGATGGCGCTCGAAGATCGCGGGCCGGTAGCGCACGTCGTAGCGCGCGCCGATCAAGGCGAGACCGCTCTCGAAGGAGGCGCGGTCGAAGGCGCTCGCGGGGGCGATCACCGCCACGCGCGCGCCGGGCGCGAGGCCCGGAGGAGCCTGGAATGCCCGGCCGGCGGTCATGTGTTATATAGCGGCGCCAACACGTGCGCGACTGTGGCGCGTCGCCGGAGGATCGTCAAATGGCTGCATTTCTGCTGTGGCTGCTGCTGCTGGTCGTATGCTGGCCGCTGGCGCTCATCGCGCTCGTGCTGTACCCGCTCGTGTGGCTGCTGCTGCTGCCCTTCCGGCTGGTAGGCCTGGCGGTCGAGGGGGTGTTCGAGCTGCTGCGGGCGATCATTCTGCTGCCGGCGCGCGTGCTCGGCGGCCGGCGTACCTGAACCGAAATCGCTCCCTGCTGCGCAGCCGGCAAGAACCGCGCTTTTTGCCGGCGGCCAACGGAGTGATGTCCGCCAAAATCGCTTCCTGCGATTTTGGCCTAATCAGCCAGAGCTTTCAGGTCACGCAGCAGCGCCTCGCGCCCGCGGTCGAGCTGATCGAGGCGCTGCGCGGCGCTGCGCAATGCGCCCAGGTCCTGCACCGGCGCGTCGTGGAGCCGGCGGTAGGCGTTGCGCGCCGCGAGCCACAGACGGTGGATCCGGGCATAACGCGCCGCCACTTCGCGGCGCAGGGTAATGACGGCCAGCGGACTCGCTTGCATCAGGCCGGGCTCGTGGCGGCACGGGGGAGGGGTGCCGGTGCGCGCCAAGCATGCCGGCAGCTCATGACAGGATTGAGACAGCTTTCTCTCACCGCGCGCTATCCAGCTTGAAAAGCGCGGCGCGTGAAAGTGCAGACGTCACAGTTCACGGCCGCGAGGGGCGAGCGGCAATACGCATTTATTCTCACGCCGGACTCACAGCGCCGGCGATAGCTTAATGGGCCCGAGGCGGCCGCAGCCGGAGCTCTTGTGGACTTCATTTTTCTGCTCGCGCTCATCGCGCTGTATGCGGCCACTCATTGGCTGATCGTCGCCGTGACCCGCCTCGGAGGTCTGGAATGAGCGCCATCTACGCCGTAAGCGCACTGCTGACCGCGGCGCTCTTCATCTACCTGCTGTACGCCCTCATCCGGCCCGAGAAGTTCTGATGACAGCGTTCACCGCCGTCCTGATAGTGGGGTTCCTGCTGCTCGTGCTGGCGAGCGTCAAGCCGCTCGGCCTGTACATGGCGCACGTGTTCGAAGGCGCACCCGTCTGGCCGCTGCGCCTGGGAGCCCCGCTCGAGCGCTGGATCTACAGGCTGTGCGGCGTCGAGCCGGCGAGCGAGATGGGCTGGAAACAGTACGCCGTCGGGCTGTTGCTGTTCAATGTCCTGGGGGCGCTCGCGGTTTACCTGCTGCAGCGCTGCCAGCTGTGGCTGCCGCTCAATCCGCAGCGGTTCGCCAACCTCTCGCCCGATTCCGCCTTCAACACCGCGGTCAGCTTCGTGACCAACACCAACTGGCAGGGTTACTCGGGCGAGTCCGCCATGAGCTACCTCACGCAGATGGCCGGCCTCGCGGTACAGAACTTCCTGTGCGCGGCGAGCGGCATCGTGGTCGGCATCGCGCTCATCCGCGGGCTCGCGCGCCACAGCGCGCAGACGATCGGCAACGTGTGGACGGACCTGACCCGCTCCACCCTCTACGTCCTGCTGCCGCTGGCATTCATCGTGGCACTGGTGCTCGTTTCGCAGGGGGTGATCCAGAACTTCAGCGCCTACAAGGACGTCACCACGCTGGAGGAGCTGACCTACCAGCAACCGAAGACGGATGCCGCGGGCAACCCGGTGAAGGACGCGGCCGGAAACCCCGTGCAGGAAACGCTCAAGACGCACACTCAGACCCTTCCCATGGGCCCGATCGCCTCGCAGGAGAGCATCAAGGAGCTCGGCACCAACGGTGGCGGCTTCCTCAACGCCAACTCCGCCCACCCGTACGAGAACCCGACCGCGCTCGCGAACCTGCTCGAGATGCTGGCGATCTTCGCCATCCCGGCCGCGCTCACCTATACCTTCGGCCGGATGGTCGGCGACACGCGCCAGGGCTGGGCGGTGCTCGCCGCGATGGCCATCCTGTTCGTCTCGCTGCTGGCTATCGCGGAGTACCAGGAGCAGCGCGGCAATCCGCAGCTCGCCGCGCTCGGGGTCGATCAGGCCGCGGCCGCCACCCAGGCCGGCGGCAACATGGAAGGCAAGGAGGCGCGCTTCGGCATCGCCGCCTCGGCGCTGTTTGCGACCGTCACGACCGCGACCTCGTGCGGCGCGACCAACGGCATGCACGACTCGTTCACACCGCTCGGCGGCCTGGTGCCGCTGTTTCAGATGCAGCTCGGCGAGGTGGTGTTCGGCGGGGTGGGGACGGGGCTCTATTCCATGCTGATATTCGCCATCGTCGGGGTGTTCATCGCCGGGCTCATGATCGGCCGCACGCCCGAGTATCTCGGCAAGAAGATCGAGGCCTTCGAGATGAAGATGAGCTCGATCGCGATCCTGGTGATGCCCTTCATCGTGCTGACCGGTACCGCCGTCGCGGTGAGTACCGAGGCGGGACGGGCCGCGGTCGGCAATCCCGGGGCCCACGGGTTCACCGAGATCCTCTATGCGTTCTCGTCCGCCGGCAACAACAACGGCAGCGCCTTCGCCGGCATCTCGGCCAACACGCCCTTCTACAACACCGCGCTCGGCATCGTCATGTGGCTCGGCCGCTTCTGGCCGATCGTCGCCGTGCTGGCGGTGGCCGGATCGCTGGCCGCCAAGAAGCGCATCCCGGTGTCGGACGGCACCATGCCGACGCACGGTCCGACCTTCGTCGTGCTGCTGATCGGCACGGTGCTCCTGGTCGGCGCGCTCACCTTCGTGCCGGCGCTCGCCCTGGGCCCCATCGTCGAGCACGTCATGCTCTGGGCGGCCCCGTGAGCCGCCGCAAGCTCGCGCTGTTCGATC
>DASPOP010000005.1:0-2132 GCA_035625955.1 Steroidobacteraceae bacterium
GAGCCGCACGAGCTAGAGCGCGCCGAGGAGCGCCTGTTCGAGCTCCGCGCTCTTGCCCGCAAGCACCGAGTTGCCGTGGACGATTTGCCGGCTCTTGTCGCCCGCCTCGAAACCGAGCTTGCCGCGCTGGATCAGGGTGAGACCAGGCTCGAGGAGCTGACCGCCACCACTCTCGCCGCGCGTGAGATTTACGCGAGTGCCGCCTTACATCTGAGCGAAGCCCGCAAAGCTGCGGCGGAGCGGCTCGATGCAGAGGTTGCGGCCGAGCTTGCGCCGCTTAAGCTCGACAAGGCGCGGCTCTTCACGAGGATCGAAACCGGGACTGTCTATGAGGGCGGTCCTCATGGTCTCGATCGCGTGGCATTTTGGGTGCGCACCAACCTCGGCACCGAGCCGGGACCCTTGATGAAGGTTGCATCCGGCGGCGAGCTTGCGCGCGTGATCCTTGCGCTGAAGGTGGTGCTCGCGGCCCGCGGCTCGGCGCCGACGCTAGTCTTCGACGAGGTGGATGCAGGCGTGGGCGGTGCCACCGCCGCGGCGGTCGGAGAACGACTGGCGGGACTGGGTGCCAATGTCCAGGTCCTCGCCGTGACTCATGCGCCGCAGGTGGCGGCGCTGGCCGATGAGCATATGCTTATTGCCAAGGACGCCGTGCATGGGCCCGACGGCGAGACCATGGCAACACGTGTGCTCGTGCTCGATGGCGAACGCCGGCGCGAGGAGATCGCACGCATGCTCGCCGGCCAAACCATCACCGAGGAGGCGCGTGCGGCGGCCAAGCGGCTGATGAGCAGATCGGCATGAGCAAGGCCAAGAGTACGGGCATGCGAACAGCGAACTCCGAGCTGAAGCCGGTCAGCCGCTTGAGCGAGGACGAAGCCGCTGCCGAGCTCGAGCGCCTAGCTCGGGAGATCGCCCACCACGACGCGCTGTACTACCGGGAGGATCAACCCGACATTTCTGACGCGGAGTATGACGCTCTCCGCGAGCGGAATATCGCGATCGAGGGCCGTTTTCCCCATCTGATCCGCGAGGACAGCCCATCCACGCGCGTGGGCGCTGCGCCCGTCGAGGTCTTCGGCAAGGTCATGCACCGCGTCCCCATGCTCTCCCTCGGCAACGTGTTCGATGACGAGGGTGTGCGTGATTTCTTGGAGCGCATCCGGCGCTTCCTAGGTCTCGACACGATCGAGGGGCTGACCTTCACCGCCGAGCCCAAGATCGACGGACTGTCCATCACCCTTCGTTACGAGAAGGGCAGGCTCACCCAAGGGGCCACCCGTGGCGACGGGTATGAGGGCGAGAACGTCACGGCCAATGTACGCACCATTGCCGACGTCCCTCAGACGATCAGGGCCAAGACCTTTCCCGATCCCTTCGAAGTGCGCGGCGAAATTTACATAAGCCGCGGAGCCTTCCAGCGCCTCAACGAAGGGCAAGCGGAGCGCGGCGAACGCACCTTCGCCAATCCGCGCAACGCTGCGGCTGGATCCTTGCGCCAGCTCGACTCCGCCATCACCGCGTCGCGGCCCTTGCACTTTTTTGCCTATGGCTGGGGTGAAGCGCCGAAGCTGCCCGCCGACACCCAATGGGGCGTGTACCAGGCGCTGCTTAGCTGGGGCTTCCCAGTTAATCCACTGATGCGGCTGACGCAAAGCGTCGAGGAGATGCTCGAGACGTATCGTGATATCGAAAGCAGGCGCGCTGGCCTCGACTACGATATCGACGGCGTCGTGTATAAACTCGACCGGCTCGACCTGCAGCAACGCTTGGGCTTCGTCTCGCGCTCGCCGCGTTATGCCGTCGCCCATAAATTCCCCGCCGAGAAGGCGACCACACTCTTGCGCGACGTCGAGATCCAGGTCGGGCGCACCGGAGCGCTCACGCCGGTAGCCAAGCTCGAACCGGTGACCGTCGGCGGCGTGGTGGTGCAGAACGCCACGCTGCACAATGAGGATGAGATCGCGCGGAAGGATCTGCGCATCGGCGACACCGTGATCGTCCAGCGCGCCGGCGACGTGATCCCGCAGATCGTCGGCGTGGTCGGCGAGCGGCGCCCGCCCGACGCAGAACCCTATCGCTTCCCGGAGCGCTGCCCGGTCTGCGGCAGCCTCGCGGTGCGCGAGCCCGGC
>DASPOP010000006.1:0-4488 GCA_035625955.1 Steroidobacteraceae bacterium
GTGCCCGTGACGACCAGCCTGCGCGAGAGCTGAGGGCGGCGGACGGCCCCCGTCGCCGCAGCGGCGAGCCGGTCGGGTCTCAGCCGCGCACGAGCGCTTCGCACAGCGCGTGCACGTCCTGCTCGGGCTGGTCCCACGAGACCACGAAGCGGGCATCGCCGGCCGCCTCGGGCCCCCAGTCATAGAAGTCGAACCCGGCGGCGCGCAGCGCCGAGCGGCGCGCGGCGCCGAGCTTCACGAACACCTCGTTGGTCTCGACCGGGTGCAGGAGCGCCGCTCCGGCCGCCGCGCCGATGCGCTGCGCCAAGCGGTTGGTGCGCTCGGCGTTGCGCTTCCAGATGCCGGACTCGAGATAGGCGAGCAGCTGCGCCGCGACGTAGCGCGACTTCGACAGCAGGTGGCCGGCGCGCTTGCGGCGCAGCTCGAAATCGCGCACCAGCGTCAGGTCGAAGAACACTACCGCCTCGGCGGTCAGTGCCCCGTTCTTGGTGGCGCCGAAGGACAGCACGTCGACGCCCGCGCGCCAGGTAACCTCGCCCGGCTCGCAGCCGAGGAAGGCGAGCGCGTTGGCGAAGCGTGCCCCGTCCATGTGCACCTTGAGCCCCTGGGCGTGCGCGAGCTCGCAGAGCCGCGCGACCTCCGCCGGCCGGTAGACGGTGCCGAGCTCGGTCGCCTGGGTGAGGGAGAGCGCCGCCGGCTGCACGCTGTGCAGGTGGCGCGGATGGGCCGCGAGCGCCGCGCCGACGGTAGCGGCGTCCAGACGCCCATGGTCGCCAGGCAGCAGCTCGAGTTGCGCGCCGCCGGAGAAGAAGCCGGGCGCGCCGCATTCGTCGACCGCGATGTGCGCCTCGTGGTGCGCGAAGATGGCCCCGTAAGGCGGGCTCAGGGTTGCCAGCGCGAGCGAGTTGGCGGCGGTGCCGGTCGTCACCGCGAAGGCGCGCACCGGCGTGCCGAAGTGCGCGCTCAGGACGCCGTCGAGGCGCAGCGTCCACTCGTCGTCGCCGTAGGCGCGCGCCAGCCCGTGATTGGCCTCCTGAATGGCCGCCATGATCTCCGGGCAGGCGGTGGCGGTGTTGTCGCTGAAGAAACGCAAGATCGCTCGCTCCTCGTGCGCGCCTCAGGTCCCGCTCATTCGATGCGCCAGCGGAACGACCAGGCGCCGAAGGCCAGGAACACCAGGGTCGTAGCGGCAAGATATAACAGGTTGGGGGCGATCTGCGCGAGGCCGGCGCCGTCCAGCATCACGGCGCGCGCGGCATCGAGGAGGTGCGTGAGCGGAAACACATGTGCCACCCACTGCACCCAGCGGGGTGAGCCTTCGAGCGAGAACCAGATTCCCGAGAGCAGCATCATCGGCCAGGTGAGGAGGTTGAGGAGCCCGCCCACCAGCTCCTCGCTCGAGAAGCGCGCCGCGATCGTGAGCCCGAGGGCGATCATGGACAGCGCGCCGGCGACCGCGAGCAGCAGCAGCAACGGCACGCTGCCGGCGGAATGGAAGCCGATGATCGTGCCGATGCCGGCGTAGAGAATCACCGTGACGACGAGGATCAAGGCGAGGCGCGACAGCACCTGGGCGGAGAGGAACTCGAAGGCGGTGAGCGGGGTCGCGTGCAGGCGCTTGAGGAAGCCGCTCTTGCGGTAGCGCAACACAACGTAGCCGACCCCGAACAGGCAGCTGAACATCATGTTCATGCCGAGGATCCCGGGGAACAGCCAGTCGACGTAGCGCAGCGCCGCGCCTGTGACGGGCTCGCGGTGCGCGGACGGCTCTGCGGCCAGCAACAGCTTCTCGACCACGTAGCCCTTGGGCGAATCGGTATTGACCCAGTAGCGGGTGCCGCCGCTGAAGTCGACCAGCAGGTCGATCTGCTGGTGGGTGAGCTTGTGCAGCGCCACGTCCTGCCCGGAGAGCGGTACGGATTGCACATAGCGCTCGGCCAGGAAAGGGTGGGCATGGGCGTCGCCCGGGGTGCCCAGCACCCCGACCTTGAACAGCGGACGCTGCGGACCGCCGAGCACGAAACCCATGCCGATCACCAGCATGATCGGCAGCAGCAGCGTGAACAGCAGCGTGCCGCGGTCGCGCAGAAACTCGAGATTGCGCGCATGGAATACCGACAGCAGCCGGCGGATCACGGCCGCAGCTCCTTGCCGGTGAGCTCGAGGAACAGGTCCTCGAGGTTGGGCGGCCGGATCCGCAGGTTGGTGAGCGGCACCTGCGCCGCGAGCAGCGTGCGCAAAGTGCTCTCCAGGTCGTCGGTGGTGATCTCGACCCGGTCGCTCGTGTCCATGAGCTTGAGCGGCAGGGCACGCGCGCTCTCGGGAAAATCCTGGCGCGGCAGCTCGAGCAGCACGTCGGCGAAGTGCTCGCGCAACAGCCGCCGCGGCGGCCCCTGGGCGACGATCCGGCCGCGGTCCATGATGGCGATCTCGTCGCACAGCAGCTCCGCTTCCTCCATGTAGTGCGTGGTGAGGATGATGGTCTTGCGGCGCGCCTTGATCGACTCGACCAGCCGCCAGAAATTGCGCCGCGCCTGGGGATCGAGCCCGGTGGTGGGCTCGTCGAGGAACAGCACCGCCGGATCGTTCACCAGTGCAATGGCGAGCAGCAGCCGCTGCTGCTGGCCGCCGGAGAGCTTGCGCGCATCGCGCCCGGCGAGCTTCTCCAGCGCGCAGATGCGGATCACCTCCTCGACCTCGAGTCCGTGGGTGTAGAGGCCGCGAAACAGCGCGATGCACTGGCGCACGGTGAGGAAATCCTGCAGCGCGGTCTTCTGGAACAGAATGCCGGCTTCCTCGCGGAAACGGGCTCCCAGAGGCTCGCCTCGGTAGCGCACCTCGCCGGAGGTCGGCGGCAGGATCCCCTCCATGATCTCGACCGTGGTCGTCTTGCCGGCGCCGTTGGGACCCAGGAGCCCGAAGCAGATCCCTTCGGGCACGCTGAAGGAGACGCCGTCCACCGCGGCAGTGGCCGGATACTGCTTGACGAGGCCCGAGACTTCGAGAAGTGGTGCGCTCACGGTCGCGCGATCCTAGCGGATCGGGGCGTGGACGTCTTGAGGCGCAGCGTTACAAGGCCGGGGGCGGCGCAGCCTTGCCGCGCGGCGCGCGACGTGTACCATCGCCCGCATGACAACCCGCCAGTATGAAAAGTCCGAGCGCGTCGACCTCGCCGACGAGGCCGTGCACTGGGATCTCGGCAGCTCGCTCTCCTACGGCGAATACCTGCACCTCGACAAGCTCCTCGCCGCACAGCACCCGCTGACCGGCGAGCACAACGAGATGCTGTTCATCATCGTGCACCAGGTGTCGGAGCTGTGGATGCGCCTGATGCTGCACGAGCTGACCGCCTCGCTCGCCGGCGTGCGGCGCGACGATCTCGACCCGGCGCTCAAGATGATGGCGCGCATCTCGCGCTCGCAGAACCAGCTGATCTCGGTGTGGGATGTGCTGTCGACGCTGACGCCGTTCGAATACACGGCGTTCCGCAACGCCCTGGGGCGCTCGTCGGGCTTTCAGTCGGTGCAGTACCGCATGCTGGAATTCCTGTTCGGCAACAAGAACGCCGAGATGCTCGCCGTGCACAAGCGCGACCCGCAAGCCTATGCGGCCCTCGAGCGCGCGCTCGCCGAGCCCTCGCTCTACGATGAGGTGTTGCGGCTCCTCGCCCGCCGCGGCTACGGGATTCCGGAGGACTACCTGTCACGGGACTTCCGCGAGCCCTACGTCGCGAGCAAGCAGGTGGCGGGCGCCTGGCTCGGCGTCTACCACAACTCCGACAAGGACTGGGATCTCTACGAGCTCGCCGAGCGGCTGGTGGACCTCGACCACAACTTCCAGCTGTGGCGCTTCCATCACCTGAAGACGGTGGAGCGGATCATCGGCTACAAGCCGGGCACCGGCGGCACCAGCGGCGTCTCCTATCTCGCCAAGGCGCTCGAGCTCAAGTTCTTTCCGGAGCTGTGGCAGATCCGGACCTCGATGTAGCTCCCGGACGGGGCACGGCTTGCGGCCCGATCCCGTCCCGGATATAAGATCGCAGGCTACGAAGAAGAGCAGAGCGCATATCGTGTTCTGCCATCAAAGGGGGATTCATGAAAGCGATCGCTCGAGCTCGATCTGCGCTCTGCGCAGTTGCGGCGATAAGCCTGATGGGTTGCTGTTCCATCATCCACGGCACGCGCCAGGATGTCGGGATCAACAGCTCCCCGACCGGGGCACTCGTCAAGGTGGACAACGCCCCTTCAGGCAACACGCCTCTCGTCGCGAAGCTGACACGCAAGGACAACCACGTCGTCCACATCGAGTTGTCGGGCTACCAGCCCTTCGACCTGACGCTCACCCGGAGCGTGAGCGGGTGGGTATGGGGCAACATTGTGTTCGGGGGCCTGATCGGACTTGCCGTGGACGCGATTGATGGCGCCTTCTACAACCTGACTCCCGACCAGGTCACAGCGACGCTGGCTGCCAATCATGCCTCCGTCACCA
>DASPOP010000007.1:0-13112 GCA_035625955.1 Steroidobacteraceae bacterium
G
This sequence comes from Steroidobacteraceae bacterium, assembly GCA_035625955.1. Taxonomy (GTDB): domain Bacteria; phylum Pseudomonadota; class Gammaproteobacteria; order Steroidobacterales; family Steroidobacteraceae; genus 13-2-20CM-66-19. Next base: position 2 of record DASPOP010000007.1, read on the forward strand.
CCGCCACCACCAAAATGGCGCCGTCCATCTGCGCCGCGCCCGTGATCATGTTCTTGATGTAATCGGCGTGCCCCGGGCAATCCACGTGCGCGTAGTGCCGCTTGGCGCTCTGGTACTCCACGTGCGCCGTCGAAATCGTAATGCCGCGCGCCTTCTCCTCCGGCGCCTTGTCAATCTGGTCGTACGCCACAAACTGTCCGCCGTTCGTCTCGGCCATCACCTTCGTCAGCGCCGCCGTCAGCGTCGTCTTCCCATGGTCCACGTGACCAATCGTCCCCACGTTTACGTGCGGCTTCGTACGCTCAAACTTCTCTTTGGACATGGCGGCTTCCTCATTCCTCTTTGATGATGCCGTCGGCGATGTTCGGCGGCACTTCGATGTACTTGTGGAACTCCATGGTGAAGGTCGCGCGGCCCTGGCTCATGGAGCGCACCGTGGTCGCGTAGCCGAACATCTCCGACAGCGGCACGTCGGCCGTGATCGCCTTGCCGGCCGGAGTCTCCTCCATGCCGGTGATCTGACCGCGCCGGCGGTTGAGATCGCCGATCACATCGCCCGAGTATTCCTCCGGCGTCACCACCTCGACTTTCATGATCGGCTCGAGCAGCACCGGCTTGGCACGGCGGAAGCCGTCCTTGAAGCCCATGGAGCCCGCGATCTTGAAGGCCATCTCGTTCGAGTCGACGTCGTGGTAGGAGCCGTCGAACAGCGTCACCTTCACGTCCACCACCGGGTAGCCGGCGATGACACCGGTCTCCTCGGCTTCCCGGATGCCCTTGTCCACCGCCGGCACGTACTCGCGCGGCACGGAGCCGCCGACGACGCCGTTGATGAACTCGTTGCCCTTGCCGGATGCGTTCGGCTCGATCTTCAGCCACACGTGGCCGTACTGGCCGCGGCCGCCCGACTGCCGGATGAACTTGCCTTCGCTCTCGACCGAGCCGCGGATGGTCTCGCGGTAGGCGACCTGCGGCTTGCCGACGTTGGCCTCGACCTTGAACTCGCGCTTCATGCGGTCGACGATGATCTCGAGGTGCAGCTCGCCCATGCCCGAGATGATCGTCTGCCCCGACTCCTGGTCGGTAGCGACGCGGAACGAGGGGTCTTCCTTGGCGAGCCGCTGCAGAGCCAGGCCCATCTTCTCCTGATCGGCCTTGGTCTTCGGCTCCACCGCCACGGAGATGACGGGTGCCGGGAATTCCATCTTCTCGAGCGTGATGACCTTCTCGAGGTCGCAGAGCGTATCGCCGGTGATCACGTCCTTGAGTCCCACCGCCGCGGCGATATCGCCGGCGCGCACCTCCTTGATCTCGGTGCGCTCGCTCGCGTGCATCTGCAGCAGCCGTCCGATGCGCTCCTTCCTGCCCTTGGTCGGCACGAACACGGTGTCGCCGGAGTTGAGGACTCCGGAGTAGACGCGGAAGAAGGTCAGGTTGCCGACGAACGGGTCATTGAGGATCTTGAAGGCGAGCCCGGCGAAAGGCTCCTCGTCGCTCGCCTTGCGGGTGTCGGGCTGCTCGCGATCGTCGAGGCCCTTGACGTCCGGCATGTCGACCGGCGAGGGCATGAACTCGATGACCGCATCCAGCAGCGCCTGCACGCCCTTGTTCTTGAAGGCCGAGCCGCACATGGCGAGCACGATCTCGTTGCGCAGCGAGCGCTCGCGCAGGCCCTGACGGAGCTCGGCGTCCGAGAGCTGCTCATGCTCGAGGTACTTGTGCATCAGCGTGTCGTTGGCTTCCGCAGCCGCCTCGATCATCTTGCCGCGGTATTCCTCGGCCTGCGCCTTGAGGTGCTCCGGGATCTCCCGGTACTCGAACTTCATCCCCTGGGTTTCCATGTCCCAGTAGATGGCTTTCATGCGGATCAGGTCGACGACGCCCTCGAAAGCGTCCTCGGCGCCGATCGGCAGCTGGATCGCCACCGGGTTGGCTCTGAGGCGCGCGCGGATCATCTCGACGACGCGCAGGAAGTTGGCGCCGGCGCGGTCCATCTTGTTGACGAAGGCAATGCGCGGCACGCGGTACTTGTTCATCTGCCGCCACACGGTCTCCGACTGCGGCTGCACGCCGGCGACCGAGTCGAACAGCGCCACTGCCGAGTCGAGCACGCGCAGTGAGCGTTCGACCTCGATGGTGAAGTCGACGTGGCCCGGGGTGTCGAGGATGTTGATGCGGTGCTCGGGGAAGCTGTTGTCCATCCCCTTCCAGAAACAGGTGGTGGCGGCGGCCGTGATGGTGATGCCGCGCTTCTGTTCCTGCTCCATGTAGTCCATGACGGCCGCGCCGTCGTGGACCTCGCCGATCTTGTGCGAGACGCCGGTATAGAAAAGGATGCGCTCGGTCGTGGTGGTCTTCCCCGCGTCGATGTGCGCGGAGATGCCGATGTTCCGATAGCGCTCGATGGGCGTCGCGCGTGGCACGTCAGATCCTTCGAGCCTTACCAGCGGTAGTGGGCGAAGGCCTTGTTGGCCTCCGCCATGCGATGGGTGTCCTCGCGCTTGCGAACCGCGGCACCGCGATTCTCGGAAGCGTCCATCAGCTCGTGCGCCAGGCGGAACGCCATGGACTTCTCGGTGCGGTCGCGCGCCGCCTCGATGACCCAGCGCATGGCGAGGGTCTGGCGGCGCGTGGCGCGCACTTCGACCGGCACCTGGTAGGTGGCGCCGCCGACGCGACGCGACTTCACTTCGACCACGGGCTTGACGTTGTCGAGCGCCGTCGACAGCACCTCGATGGCCTCGGTGCCCTGCTTGCCGGTCTTCTCGGCGATGCGGTCGAGCGCGCCGTAGATGATGCGCTCGGCGGCGGACTTCTTGCCGTTCTTCATGACCACGTTCATGAACTTGGCCAGCATCTCGTTGTTGAACTTCGGGTCCGGAAGGATGGTGCGGACCGGTGCCTGGGCACGACGCGACATGGTTCAGTGACCTCGCTTATTTCTTCGGGCGCTTGGCGCCGTACTTCGAGCGCCCCTGCTTGCGCTCGCCGACGCCGGCACAGTCGAGCGTGCCGCGGACGGTGTGATAGCGCACCCCGGGGAGGTCCTTGACGCGTCCGCCGCGGATCAGGACCACCGAGTGCTCCTGGAGGTTGTGGCCTTCGCCACCGATGTAGCTCGTGACCTCGTAGCCGTTGGTGAGGCGCACGCGGCACACCTTGCGCAGCGCCGAGTTGGGCTTCTTCGGCGTCGTGGTGTAGACGCGCGTACAGACGCCGCGCTTCTGGGGCGAGGCCCCGAGCGCCGGAACTTTGGTTTTCTCTGCCCCCATCCGGCGCGGTTGCCGGATGAGCTGACCCGTGGTCGCCATCGTTACACTCGTCTCCAAGCTCAGGTGCGGGGTGGGTACTCGCACAATGGGCGACCTAGAAGAACACCGGGCCGCCTGCGTCAGGCGGCCCGGTGCTTCTAAGTCGCTGTTTCCGGTGCCGGCGTGCTAATGAAGGGCCGGCCCGACAAAGGCCGGCGATTCTAGGTAGGGACCCCCGGAGTGTCAACCGCCCGGCCGGGCGAGTTGCTGCTTTGCGATTGATTTGGCCCTTGGCCCCATTAGGATAGCCATGAGCGGGCATCGGGCCTCCCGCGCCCCACTCCCCATATTAAAGGTGCAGCCCCGGTCCGGGGTCAGGGATTCCGTGGTCTCAAGGGAGCTCAGATGGCTTTTGGGCCTGGCGGTGTGCCTCACAGGAGGGCCCGCGGCGGCCGTGACGGCGGCGGCGCCCCCGTCCGCCTTCCAGGCCCCCCTCGTGGTCGAAGTCCTCGACCCGACGGGCATAAGTCCCACCGAGGCCACCGTCACGAACGGCTCGCTCGATGCGCACTTCGGCCCCTTCAAGGCCCGCGGCTCGCATCGCATCACCAGCACGCTCTGGTTCCGGCTGCCGCCACCCGCGCCTGCCGCAGGCGGCGGGACGCCGGTGCTGCTCGCGCGCTCGGGGATGGATCAGCCGGTTGAGGTGTTCGCGCGGCGCGATGGCACGGTCGTGCCCCTCGAGGCTACGACCGTGGTGCCGAAGTTCGGCGGCGGCCAGGATACGGTCTTTGCGCTCAATCCGCCCGCGGATCCCGGCATCCCACTCTATGCGCGCGTCTCCCGTGCCGGCTTCACCGTCACCGACCTGCAGTTCGCCGCCTCGACGCTCGAGCGCACGCTGCCGCGCGCCGCCACTCACTCGCGCATGATCTCGTTCGCCTTCGGCGCGCTCCTGGCGATGGCGCTCTCGGCGCTGCTGGTGCGCTTCGTGCTCACCGATCCGCTCTACCCGCTTTACGGCACGCTGTTCGCGCTGGAGGCGATCTATCTCGCCTACTTCTCGGGCGAGGGATTCAGCTGGCCGCTGCTCTCCTGGGCCCGGCCGCTCGGCAGTTACGCCTGGAACGTTCCGATCGCCGTGTGCGGCACGGCCGCATCGCTGTTCGTGCGCGAGTTCGCCAACCTGCGGCTGTTCTCCGAGCGGGTATACCGGGCCTTCGGCTGGCTCGCGCTCGCCTTTGTCGTGCTCGCCGCCTCGAACCTGCTGCGCCTCGTCGGGCTCGCGACGCCGGTCGCGGCGGCCGGCAATCTCATGTTCCTCGGCAGCGCGATCTTCACGCTCGTTGTGTCGTTTCTCGCCTGGCGCCGCGGCAACCGCGCCGCCGGCTGGTTCCTCATCGCCTGGGCGCTGCTCTGCGCCTTCCAGATCGCGACCGCGGTGTGGCTGCTCTACGGGCGGGCCGACAACGCCGACGCACTCCTCTACTACGGGCTCGCCCCCTCGATGGTGGCCGCCGCGGTGTTGATCGCTCTCGGGGTAGCCGACCGCATGCGGGCCCAGAATGTGGCGCTCACCGAGGCCGAGCGGCGCGCGCAGACGGATGCGCTCACCGGGGTACTGAACCGCCCGACGATCATCGAGCGGCTGGATGCGGCCTGCCTGCGACTGCAGCGACGGGGGCTGCCGGTCTCGGTGCTGTTCATCGATCTCGATCACTTCAAGCAGATCAACGACACCCGCGGACATGCGGCCGGTGATGCCTGTCTTACGGCGGTCAGCGCCTCGATTCAGGCGGAGCTGCGCCCTTCCGACATCATCGGACGCTATGGGGGTGAGGAGTTCGTCGTGGTGCTGACCGGGGCGGATGCCGCCGCCGCGGCGCCCATCGCGCAGCGCATCTGCGAGCGCGTCTCGGACGTGCCGATCGCAGGGTTCGGGGCGCCCATGCGCCTCACCTGCAGCATCGGCGTGGCGAGCACCGACATCCTCGGCGTGTGGGGGCAGCACCTGATCGCGCAGGCCGACGCCGCCGTGTACGCGGCCAAGCGCGCCGGACGCAACCAGGTGCAACGCGCCCACGGCGTACCATACGGGCCGTGACGCCCGTGACCGTCCGCCCCGCCGCCCGCGACGACATCCCGCAACTGCTCGCGTTGCTGCGGCGCTACTGGGACTACGAGCACATCGCCGGCTTCGAGGCCTTGCGGCTGGAGCTTCTGCTGCAGCAGCTGTTCGCCGAGCCGCGCCTCGGCGCGGCCTGGGTGGCGGAGGCCGAGGGCCGCCTCAGCGGCTACCTCATCGCCGTGACGGTCCTGAGCCTCGAGCACGGCGGCCTCATGGCCGAAATCGACGAGTTTTTTGTCCTGCCGGAGGTGCGCGCGCACGGCGTGGGCACGCAGCTGCTCGCGGCGGCCGAAGCCGCGCTCGCCGCGCGGGGATGCGTGCGGCTGCAGTTGCAGCTGGCGGTGGGCAACGCCGCGGCGCGTGGCTTCTACGAGCACCGCGGCTATCGCGCGCGCGATGGCTATCGGCTGCTCGACAAGGCCCTATACTGACGGCCGCGCGGCTCAAGGTTGCGCCGCGCAGGAGACTTGTCATGCCTGCAGTGAATTCCGCGCTGCCGCGCGCACGCCTGCTCGCCGCGTTCCTCGCCTTGAGCGCGCTCGCCGCCGCCGGCGCCCAAGCCGACATCTACGACGCCGCCGTCGCTCACTCCGGGCGCAGCGCCGACGATCTCAAGCGCGATTCGATCGATCATCCGGCGGAGGTGCTGCGTCTCTCGGGCATCGGGCCCGGCATGCAGGTCGCGGACCTCCTGGCCGACGGCGGCTACTACAGCGAGCTCCTGAGCTACATCGTCGGCTCACGCGGCCACGTCATCATGCTCAACAACAAGGCCAGCGACTACTGGAGCGACAACTACTGGGAGAAGCGCCTCGCCGGCCGCCGCCTGCCCAACGTCGAGCATCGCCTCATCGACCTCGAGCAGCTGCCGCTCGCCGACCGCACGCTCGATGCCGTGATCTTCATCAAGAACTATCATGACCTCTACTGGGTCGATCTCGACCGCAACAGCCCCTGGCCGAAGATGAACCCCGGGAAGGTGCTCGATGAGATGGCGCGCGTGCTGAAGCCGGGCGGGATCCTGCTGCTGGTGGATCACTCGGCCAAGCCCGGCACCGGCAGCGCGGACGCCGGCCGCCTGCACCGCATCGACGAGGCCTTCGCGCGCGCCGACTTCGAGAAGCACGGCTTCGAATTCGTCGCCGCGAGCGAGGTGCTGCGCCGGCCCGACGATGCGCGCGATCAGCTCTCCTACAAGCCGCCGGCGCTCGGCAAGACCGACCGCTTCGTCATGGTGTTCCACAAACACCCCTGACGCGCGGTCAGAATCGCATCGCCTCCAGGGGGGTCCGGGGTATGCCGTTTCACATCGGCCGCACTCTGCGTCTGCTCGCCAGCTGCGCGCTCGCTGCCGCGCCCTGCGCCGGTGCGGCGCTGCCGCTCGAGGTCTACGGCCGCCTGCCGCGCCTCGAAAACCTGGCGCTGTCTCCTGACGGCACGCGCGTCGCCCTGGCAAAGACCGAGGGCAACGATCGGGTCGTCGCGGTGTATTCGGTCGAGACGCACTCGATGCTGAGCGGAGTGCGCGTCGGGCAGCAGAAGCTCCGTTATCTCAAGTGGGCGGATAACGACCGGCTGCTGATCGCGACCTCCATGACGTACGCGCCCATCGGCTTCAGCGGCGACCGGATCGAATGGACGCAGATGCAGGCCTATGATCTGGCGACCCACAGACTGTTCCAGATCCCGCAACCCGACACGTTCAACCACGTGGACCTCATGAACGTCATCATGGGGCGCGTGATGGTGCGTCACCTCAAGGACCGCACGGTGCTGTTCGTCCCCGGTCTGCAGCTCACGTCGGAAGCCAACCTGGCGCTCGTCAGGGTCGATCTCGCCACGCAGCAATCGCGAGTCGTCAAGCCCGGCAAGCCGGGCACCCAGGGATGGGTCGTCGACGAGGCGGGCGAGGTGCAGGCGGAGGAGACCTACGCGGACGACGACGGCCGCTGGCGCATTTTCCTGCGCCACGACGGGCGGCTGCAGGAAGTCGCCTCGGGCAAGGAGGGTCTCGAGTACCCGGAGCTGCTCGGCTGGGGGCCGACTCCGGACACGCTGCTGCTGCAGATGATGGAGCACGGCGACCCCGTGTGGAAGCTGATGTCGCTCAAGGACGGCTCCATCGGGACCACGATGGCGGGCAGCGAGACGCTCAACGAGCCCATCGAGCATCCGCTCACCAACCGCATGATCGGCGGAGTGCGCGTCGGCGACAGCGAGGAGTACGTTTTCTTCGACCCCGCGGTGAAGGCCTCCTGGGAGGCGATCGTGCGCACGTTTCCGGGTGAGCATGTGCTGTACGAGTCGGCCTCCGCCGACTTCGGCAAGTTCATCGTGCGTGTCGAGGGTGCCAGACACGGCTTGCGCTACATGCTCGTGGATCTGCAGGCTCACCGCGCGACCGCGCTCGGCGAGGTGTACGAGGGCGTGACGCAGCCGTTCGAGGTGCGCGCGATCAGCTACGCGGCCGCGGATGGCACCAGGATTCCCGCCTATCTCACCCTCCCCCGGGACAAGGCGCCGCAGGCCCTGCCGCTCATCGTGCTGCCGCACGGCGGGCCGGAGGCGCGCGACAACGCCGACTTCGACTGGTGGTCGCAGGCGCTCGCGGATCAGGGCTACGCGGTGCTGCGACCCAACTATCGCGGCTCGGCGCTGACGTGGGAGTTCGTGAGCTCGGGCTTCGGGCAGTGGGGCCGCAAGATGCAGACCGACCTTTCGGACGGCGTGCGCTATCTGGCGAAGGAAGGCCTCATCGACCCGGCGCGGGTGTGCATCGTCGGTGCGAGCTACGGCGGCTACGCCGCCCTCGCCGGCCCGACGCTCGATCCGGGCGTCTACCGCTGCGCGGTCTCCGTCGCGGGCATCGGCGACCTGAAGCGCATGTTGCGGTGGGTCAACGACCAGCAGGGGCGCAAGCAGAACTCAACGCAACGCTACTGGGATCGCTTCATGGGTATCAGCGGCCCGGACGACCCGGCGCTGGATGCGATATCCCCGATCCGGCACGTCAGCGCCGCCACGGTGCCGATCCTGCTGATTCACGGCAAGGATGACACCGTGGTGCCCTTCGAGCAGAGCAAGATGATGTACGAGGCGCTGCGCAGCGCGAAAAAGGACGCCGAGCTCGTCACCCTCAAGGAAGAGGACCACTGGCTGTCGCGCGGCGCGACCCGGCTGCAGATGCTCGAGGCCTCGGTCGCATTCCTGCGCGCCCGTAATCCGCCGGACGCGGCCGCCGCGCATTAGACCGCTTGATGAGCCAGGGCCCTGATGACCTCACGCGCTTCGTGGAGGCGCAGGCGCGCTGCTACGCGCGGGTGCTCGCGGAGCTCGCGGCCGGCGGGAAGACGAGCCACTGGATGTGGTTCATCTTTCCGCAGCTTCGGGGCCTCGGCAGGAGCGCGACGGCGCAACGCTTCGGCCTGACCGGGCTCGAGGAGGCGCGCGCCTACCTCGCGCACCCGCTGCTGGGCAGCAGGCTGCGCGAGTGCACGCGGCTGGTGCTGGCCATCGAAGGGCGCACGGCGCACGAGATCTTCGGCAGCCCCGATGATCTGAAGCTCCGCTCCTGCCTGACGCTGTTCGCACAGGCCGCGGGGCCCTCGCCGGCCCCGGAGACCCGGGTCTTCGGCGAGGCGCTCGCGAAGTACTACCGCGGCGAGCCGGATGCCCGCACGCTCGAGCTGCTTACTTCTTCGGCTTCCTGAACTTCAGGACGAACTGGTCCGTGTGCCCCTGTATCGGCGGCTCGAACACCTTGCCGGTGTGCGGATCGTCCTTGTTCCTGAGAATGTCGCTCTCGCCGGCCAGCTCGAATCCCGCGGCCTTCAGTTCCTGCTTCACCGCCTGCTCGTCGATCCGGTGCAGCGTGTTGGTGTCGCGGGTACCGGAGCCGGCCTCGGCGGCGTGATCCAGTATGAAGTAGATGCCGCCCGGCTTCAGCGACGCGAAGATCGCGTGGTTGATGGCGGCCACGTCCAGGTTCGGAATGTTGTGGAAGTCGTGGTAGTTCTGCGTGGTCCAGACGACGTCGAAGCTGTTCGTCGGCTTGACGTCGATGAGCCGCTGCAGCGTGACTTTGACGTTGCCGTAGTGGGGGTCGGCGGCGAGCGCCACGATCGGCGGCGGCGGCGCATCGGGCTTGGGCGTCGTCAGGGTGTAGTTCGAGACCTGGCCCGTCGCCCCGACCGTTGCGCTCAGGAGGCGCGTGTAATAGCCCTTGCCGGGAGCAAGCTCGAGGACCCAATCACCCGGCTTGACGCCGGCGAAGGCCAGCGTCTCGGCGGGCTTGCGGCTCGCGTCGCGCTCGGTGTCGGCTGCGGGGCGGGCCTTGTCCGCGACCGCGTCGGCAATGTACTTGGGTATCGAGCCGTGGCGGGCCGCATAGGCGCCCGGGGTCGCGAGGCCGAGGGTCACAAGCGCGGCGGCCGCAAGAATCGCTGCACGTTCCATGGGTCGTCTCCTCAACAAGGAGCTCGTTGCTCCGGTGGGCGCCGCACTCTAGCAGGAGTTCGAGCGCCTCCACTATCGTTCCGGCGCGCGGCGGCGGCGTCGTATCGCGTCTTCTGTGTCAGAATCGCCCGCCGGACCCCCATAAGCCACCAATAAAGGGCCGAATGCTCAAGCAGCTCTCTGCGATCCCTGCGATCGCTCTCGGCACCTGCCTCGCCGTCTCCGGCACCGCGGGCGCCGCAGCACCGGACAGCCCGGCCGCCGGATCGCGCGACGCCCAGAACAGTGTCGTCAAGGTATTCGCCACCATCAGCGCTCCGGACCTGTCGCGGCCGTGGTCGAAGCAGCCGCCTGCGGAGGTGACCGCTTCCGGCGTCGTCATCGATGGCAAGCGCATCCTGACCAACGCCCACGTGGTGAAGTACGCCAGCCAGGTTCAGATCCAGGCCAATCAGGCGGGCGACAAGGTGTCCGCCGCGGTGGCGGCGGTCGCAGCCGGCATGGATCTCGCGGTGCTCAAGCTCGACGACGAGTCGTTCTTCGACTCCCATCCGCCGCTGCCGCGCGCCACTACCCTGCCGCAGATCAAGGACCCGGTGCTGGCCTACGGCTTCCCGACCGGCGGCAGCTCGCTCTCCATCACCAAGGGGATCGTCTCGCGGATCGAGTTCGTGCCCTACCAGTTCGGGGCCTTTGGACTGCGCATTCAGATCGACGCGGCCATCAATCCCGGCAACAGCGGCGGACCTGCGGTTGCCGGCGGCCGGATGATCGGGCTCGCCTTCAGCCACCTTTCGAACTCGGAGAACATCGGCTACATCATTCCCGAAGAGGAGATCGAGCTGTTCCTCAGGCAGGTCGCCGCCGGCGGCTACACCGGCAAGCCCGCGCTGCGCGATGAGTTCCAGACGCTCGAGAACCCTGCGTTGCGCACCTTCCTCAAGCTCGAGGGATCGGTGCACGGCCTGGTCGTGCGGCGCACGCACGCGACCGAGGCACCGTCGGTTCTCAGGCAGTGGGACGTCCTCACACACATCGCGGATGTGCCGATCGACGACCAGGGGATGATTCAGATCGAGCCCGGCGACCTGCGCCTCTCGGCCGGATACATGGTGCAGAAGAAAGCGCACAACGGCACGGTGCCGATCACGATCGTGCGCGCCGGCAGGACACTGCATGTCGAGGAGCCGACCCCGGTGCAATACCCGCTGATGCTGGGCGCGCTGGAAGGCGCGTACCCGCGTTATTTCATTTACGGCCCGCTGGTGTTCGAGACCGCCACCCAGGATTTCCTCGGCACGCATGCCAAGGATCTCGGGGGCTTCATGTTCGCGACCGGCAGCCCCCTCATGACGATGTGGGGCGAGCCGCCGCAGCCCGAGCGCGGCGAGCTCGTCATGGTCCCGGCGCCCCTGTTCCCGCACAGGATCTCAAAGGGCTACAGCTCGCCGGCCGGCTCGGTCGTCAAGTCGGTGAACGGCACGGCGATCAGGAGCCTGGATCACCTCGTGGCGCTCTTGCGCGACCTCAAGGACGAGTTCGTGACGATCGAATTCGACGGCCGCCTCGGCGAAGCGCTGGTGTTCCGCCGCGAAGAGATGCTCGCCGCCACCGAGCAGATCCTCACCGACAACGGTATCCGGGCACAGGGGTCGCCGGACCTGATGAAGATCTGGCAGGCGAAGTAGCGCCGTTCAGGCGCTCGTGAGCGAGGCTGCCTCGAGTCGCTGAGTGAGGCGCTGCCGCACGCCGGGCCACTCGGCCGCGATGATCGAGAAGCGCGCCGAATCGCGCGGCGTGAGATCGCTCGCCAGGCGGTGTGCGCGCAGCGTGCCTTCGAAGACCGCGCCGAGGCGGGCGAGCGCATTGCGCGAGCGCTCGTTGCGCATGTCGGTGTGGAAGCACACCCGCTGCACACGCCACTGCTCGAAGGCGTAGTCGAGCATCAGCAGCTTGGCCTCGGTGTTGGCTGCCGTGCGGATGGCGGAGGCGGCCAGCCACGTGTAGCCGATCTCGCAGCCGTCGGGGCCCGCGCGGCTCGCGTACGCGTGTCCGGCCGGCCACTCCCAGCGCTCGATGAGAAAGAAGCGCGTCGAGCCGAGAACCTTGCCGTCGGCGCGGCGCAGGGTCGCAAAGGGCAGCGCCGTGCCCTCCTCGCGCCAGCGCACCGCGGTATCGACGTAGCGCGTCATCCCCTCCGGATCGAGCGGCAGCACCGTCCACTGGTAGAGCGCGGGATCCTCGGCCGCGGCCGCCACCAGACCCGGCACGTGCGCACGCGACAGCGGCTCGAGGCGCACGTGCTGGCCGGCAAGCATCACGGGATCGCTGCTCACGGCGGGAATGATAGCCCGCTCTGAGCCGTGTCAGCGCAGGCCGCACCCCTATTTCTTCGGCGACACCCACATGGTAATCACCGCGCGAAACACGGCCTCGTTCCCGCGGTCGGTAACCAACACGTTCACCCGGTAATCGCCCGGCGCCGACCAGTCAGGCTTCGACTCGGGCGTCGCGACCGCGACCAGGCCGGTCGTGGCCTTCTTCAGGTATTCGACCGTCATGCCCTTGGGGATCCAGCGGTGCGTCGCAGGAATCGTCACCTCGGTCATGGTGCCCCCGGCCAGCTCGGCCATGTTGCACATCGCAATGGCGTGGACCGTGCCGATGTGATTCAAGACCGCGCGCCGCTTGCGGATCCTCAGCCGGCAGTACTCCGGCCGCAGGTCCTCGAACCGCGGGCGGATGCTGCCGAAGTAAGGCGCCTTGAGGCACACCAGGCGCGAGAAGGCCCACTTGCCGCCGGGCTTCCCGGCAAGGCGTTGCCAGATCGCGAGAGTTCCCATCGAGAGAATCTATCTCAACGTGGACCGTTCGCGGAATGCCGGGAACCCGGCAAAACGGGCCGGCGAGACGGCTCGCCAGCCCGTTTGAGCGTTGCGTTGCGGCCGGGACTTCAGCCCGCGGCGCTCTCCGACTCTTCGCCGACGGTCGCGCCTTCCTCGCTCTCCGGCAGCCCGCCGCCCACATCCATGAAGCTGCGGCGCTCGGTGCCTTCGAGCTTGCGCCGGCGGGACTCGTGGGCCGCAAAGCCCGTGCCCGCCGGGATGAGGCGCCCGACGATGACGTTCTCCTTGAGGCCCCGCAGGTCGTCCTTGAGGCCGCGCACCGCGGCCTCGGTCAGCACGCGGGTGGTCTCCTGGAAGGAAGCCGCGGAGATGAACGACTCGGTCGCGAGGCTCGCCTTGGTGATGCCGAGCAGCACCGGCTGCAGCCGTGC
>DASPOP010000008.1:0-6952 GCA_035625955.1 Steroidobacteraceae bacterium
CTTACGGCGCACTGCGGGCGCCGGCCTGCGGCCGGTGCGCGCGGTCTTCTTGCGCGGGTTGCCGGCCTCGTCGAGCTCGACGAACTCGTCCTCGCCCACCGCCACCTGCGGCACCGACTCCTTGCCTTCGAGCACCGCATCGGCGATGCCGGCCGTATAGAGCTGGATCGCGCGCATGGCGTCATCGTTTCCCGGGATCACGTAATCGATGCCGTCGGGCGAGCAATTGGTGTCGACGATCGCCACCACCGGGATGCCGAGCTTCTTCGCCTCGTGCACCGCGATGTTCTCGTGGCCCACGTCCACCACGAACAGCGCATCCGGGAGCGACTCCATGTGCTTGATGCCGCCCAGGCTCTTCTCGAGCTTGTCCATCTCGCGCCGCAACTGCGTCGCTTCCTTCTTGCCGCGCTTGTCGAGGGCACCGGAGGCGGCGAGCTCGGTGATCTCGCCCAGCCGCTTGATCGACTGGCGGATGGTCTTGAAGTTCGTGAGCATGCCGCCCAGCCAGCGCTGGTTCACGTACGGCTGGCTCGCGCGCTCGGCTTCCTTCTGGATGGAGTCGCGCGCCGAGCGCTTGGTGCCGACGAACAGCACCGTGCCGCCGTCGGCGATGACGCCCTTGATGAAGCTCGCAGCTTCCGAGTACATCGGCTGCGTCTTCTCGAGATTGATGATGTGGATCTTGTTTCGCTCGCCGAAGATGAAAGGGGCCATCTTCGGGTTCCAGAAGCGGGTCTGATGTCCGAAATGGACACCCGCTTCCAGCATCTGTCGCATGGACACGCCGGGCATGGAAAACTCCTGTTCGGGTTGGGCCTCCGCGCATCCCCGTGACCATCCCCGCTTCGGGGACCTTGCGGCCCCGGAGGCGGGAACACCCAGTCAGCGGGTATACGATGCGCGTGTGGGTTGCGTTGCCAAAAAAGGCCGCGCTTTATACCATGAAGACCTCATCGGAACAATGTCTTACGCCAGCCTGCCGGCCTCTTGGCGCAGGTCAGCACCGGCCCCATTTTCAGCCTATGCAAGTGACGATCAAGACCCCGGAGGAGCAGGAGAAGATGCGCATTGCCGGGCGCCTCGCCGCCGAGGTGCTCGACATGATCGGCCCGCGCGTGGTGCCGGGGGTGACGACCGCCGAGCTCGACCAGCTCTGCCACGACTACATCGTGAACGTGCAGCGCTCGGTCCCGGCGAACCTCAATTACCGCGGCTTCCCCAAGACCATCTGTACCTCGGTCAATCACGTGGTCTGCCACGGCATCCCGAATGACAAGCGCCTGAAGGCCGGCGATATCGTCAACATCGACGTGACCGTGATCCGCGACGGCTTCCACGGCGACACCAGCCGCATGTACGCGGTCGGCAAGGCCCCGGCGCACGCGCAGCGCCTGACCGACACCTGCTTCGCGGCCATGTGGCGCGGCATCCGCACGGTGCGCCCCGGGGCGCACCTGGGCGACATCGGCCACGCCATCCAGAGCTACGTCGAGGAAAACGACTATTCGGTGGTGCGCGAGTACTGCGGCCACGGCATCGGGCGCGTCTATCACGAGGACCCCCAGGTCCTGCACTACGGCGAGGCCGGCACCGGGCTCGAGCTGAAGGCCGGCATGACCTTTACCATCGAGCCGATGGTGAACGCCGGCAGGCGCCACGTGCGCCTGCTCGGCGACGGCTGGACGGTGATCACCAAGGATCACTCGCTGTCGGCGCAGTGGGAGCACACCGTGCTGGTGACCGAGACCGGAGTCGACGTGCTGACGCTCGGCGCCGGCAGCGGGCCGCATTAGTCTGGTGCTGGGTAAGTAGATTGAGCGCGATGGGTGCCGCGGACACAGAGGTCCTCCTGGAGCAATCGCTCCCTCCGCCACCCTCCGCGGCCCCCTGGCCGCTGCTCGAAACTCTTGCTGCCAGGCTCGGCGGCGGCGGCGATCCCGCCGCCTGGCGCTCGCTGCTGCGCGAGGCGCACGAGGAGCTGAAGGCGCGCTTCTTCGCCGGCGAACCGGTCGAGGCGCTGGTGCACGCGCGCGCCGCGCTCATCGATGCGGTGCTGCGCGCCGCGTGGCAGCTGCATTGCGAGACCGCCTGCGCCGAGTGGGCGCTGGTCGCGGTCGGCGGTTACGGCCGCGGCGAGCTCCACCCCTGCTCCGACGTCGACGTGCTGCTGCTGGCGCCTCCGGCGCCCGACACGCAGGGCGGCGCCGCGGTCGAGAAGCTGGTCGCCTTCCTCTGGGACATCGGACTCGAGATCGGTCACAGCGTACGCAGCGTCGCGCAGTGCGCCGAGGAATGTGTCGGCGACGTCGGCGTCATGACGACGCTGCTCGAGGCGCGGCGGCTCGCGGGCAACGCCGCGCTGTTCGGCGCGATGCGGGCCGCGCTCGCGCCCGAGCGCATCTGGCCCGTGAAACAGCTCTTCGAGGCGAAGGTGCGCGAGCAGGCCGACCGGCACCTCAAGGCCAACGACACCGCCTCCAACCTCGAGCCCAACGTCAAGACGGGCCCGGGGGGCTTGCGCGACATCCAGACCATCGCCTGGGTCGCGAAGCGCCAGTTCGGCGCCGACACGCTCGACGGGCTCCTCACCCACGGATTCCTCACCGCGCCGGAGCTGCGCCGGCTGCACCAGGCGCAGTCGTTCCTGTGGCGGGTGCGCTTCGGGCTGCACGCCTTCACCGGGCGGCGCGAAGATCGCCTGCTGTTCGACCATCAGATCCGCCTGGCCCTCGCCTTCGGCTACGAGGACGCCTCCTATACGCTCGCGGTCGAGCAGTTCATGCAGCGCTACTACCGCACGGTGATGGACGTGAGCCTGCTGAACGAGCTGCTGCTGCAGCTGTTCCGCGAGGCGATCCTCACCGAGAGCGAGCCGCCGCGGCCCTTGAACGCGCGCTTCCAGGTGCGCAACGGCTCGCTCGAGGCGGTGCACGAGGAGGTATTCACCCGCACCCCGTCGGCGTTGCTCGAGATGTTCGTGCTGCTGCAGCAGAACCCGGAGATCCGCGGCGTGCGCGCCTCGACCATGCGCGCGGTGGCGAAGAATCTGTGGCTGATCGACGAGGAGTTCCGCCAGAACCCGCGCCATCACCGCCTGTTCCTCGAGATCCTGCGCTCGCCGGTCGGAGTGACCCACGAGCTGCGGCGCATGAACACCTACGGGGTGCTGGGGCGCTACATCCCCGCCTTCGGCCGCGTCGTCGGGCGCATGCAGTACGACCTGTTCCATGCCTACACGGTCGATGCCCATACGATCTTCGTGGTGAGCAATCTGCGGCGCTTCGCGATCCCGCGCTACGATCACGAGCTGCCGGAGGCCTCGCGCGTCATGCAGCAGCTGCCGCGCCCGGAGATCGCCTACCTCGCGGCGCTGTTTCACGACCTCGCCAAGGGACGCGGCGGCGACCACTCCGAGCTCGGTGCGGTCGATGCCGAGGCCTTCTGCCTCGAGCAGGGACTCTCGCCCTACGATGCGCGCCTGGTCGCCTGGCTGGTACGCAACCACCTCGAGCTCTCGATCACCTCGCAGAAGCAGGACATCGGCGATCCGCAGGTGATCAACGCCTTCGCCCGCAAGGTGGGTGACGAGGCACACCTCGACCACCTGTACGTGCTCACCTGTGCGGACGTGCGCGGCACCAACCCGAAGCTGTGGAATTCCTGGAAGGCCTCGCTGTTCAAGGATTTCTACCAGCGGGTGAAGCGCGCGCTGCGGCGCGGACTGGAGAGTCCGATCGACCCCGAGCACCTGGTGCGCGAGACCCAGGACGCGGCGCGGCGGCTGCTGATCGAGCGCGGCGTCGGCGAGCGCGACATCGCCGCAGCCTGGACGCGCTTCTCGGCCGGATATTTCCTGCAGCACACGCCCGAGGAGGTCGCCTGGCATACACGGCTGCTCGCCGAGCGCGATGCGGCCTCGGACGAGCCGCTGGTGGCGCTCGATCCGCACAGCGTGCGCGGCACCACCGCGGTACTGGTGTTCACGCGCCCGCGCCGTCACGGCTTCGCGCGCACCACCGCGGTGCTCGATCAGCTCGGGCTCAACATCGTGGACGCACGCATCACGCCGACCGGCGACGGCTTCAGCCTCGACCTCTATCACGTGCTCGAGGACGACGGGCAGGCGATCACCGACAGCGACCGCCAGGTCGAGATCGAGCAGGCGCTGTGGCGCTCGGTGCAGGGCCCGGAGGACGCGCCGCTTTCCGTTTCGCGGCGTGCGCCCCGCCAGGCGCGCATGTTCAACACCCCCACCCAGATCGCGCTCAGCATCGATGAGCGCAATCGCCGCTCGGTGCTCGAGCTGACCGCCGGCGACCGGCCGGGCCTGCTGTGCGACGTGGGCAAGGCGCTGATGCAGGAGGGCGTCGAGCTGCACGCCGCCAAGATCATGACCGTGGGCGAGCGCGCCGAGGACGTGTTCTACCTCACCGACCTCGACAACCAGCCGCTCGCCGCCGAGGCCGCCGAGCGGCTCAAGGAGCGCATGATCGCCGTGCTCGACCGCGAGCAGCAGGCGCTGCGCACGGGCAGCGGCGCGGCGCGGGCGGCCAAGTGACCGCGACCCCCGAGCTGCGCGCGCTGGTCGAGGCCGCGTTCGAGCGGCGCGCCGATCTCACCCCCGGAAACCTCACGCCCGCCCTCGCGGCGGCGCTCGAGGAATGCCTGACGCTGCTCGACAGCGGGCAGGCACGGGTCGCCGAGCCGCGCGATGGCGGCTGGGTGGTGAACGAGTGGCTGAAGAAGGCGGTACTCCTTTATTTCCGCACCCACGACAACCGCGCCATCGACGGCGGCTTCACGCGCTTCTTCGACAAGGTGCCGCTCAAGTACGCGGACGCCAGCGAGGCGCAACTGCGCGCCGGCGGCGCGCGCATCGTGCCGCACGCCGTAGTGCGCCGCGGCGCCTACATCGCCCCTGATGCGGTGCTGATGCCGAGCTACGTCAACATCGGCGCCTGGGTGGGCGCGGGCACCATGGTGGATACCTGGGCCACCGTCGGCTCGTGCGCACAGATCGGCCGCAACGTGCACCTCTCGGGCGGCGTCGGGATCGGTGGCGTGCTCGAGCCGCTGCAGGCGAGCCCGACGATCATCGAGGATGACTGCTTCATCGGCGCGCGTTCCGAGGTGGTCGAAGGCGTCGTGGTCGAAGCCGGCTCGGTGATCTCCATGGGAGTGTTCATCGGCCAGAGCACCCGCATCTACGACCGCACGACCGGCACGATCCTGCAGGGGCGCGTGCCGGCAGGCTCGGTGGTGGTCTCGGGCACCCTGCCGTCGGCCGACGGGCGCTACAGCCTCTACTGCGCGGTGATCGTCAAGCGCGTCGACGCGCAGACCCGGGCCAAGACCTCCATCAACGAGCTGCTGCGCAGCGCCGAGTAGCTCGCCCCTGAGCCCGCCGGCCGCGCCGGGTTAGGCCTTCTGCCGATCCTTGAGCCGCACGATGGGTGCGGTTGCCCGCGCCGGCTGCCGTGCGAGCCCGGCGACCGGCCGGAAGGAGCGTGCGGCGCGCTTCTGTACCTCGGCGTCGAACTCCCGGTAGACGCGGATGAGCAGACGCCCGAAGGGCGTCAGGCGCGCTCCTCCTCCACCACGCCCGCCCTTGGCGGACTGTACCACTCGCTCGCGAAAGCATGAGTTGAGGCTCTCGAGCAGCTGCCAGGCCCGGCGGTAACTCATGCCGAGCTCGCGTGCCGCCTGCGAGAGCGACCCGCCCGTGCCGATGTGCTCGAGGAGCGCGATCTTGCCGGGCCCCACCGCCCCATCCCGCCCGAAGTCCACGCGAAACCGAACCGCTGGCGCCTGCATGAGCATCTACCTCCGGCACGATCCTACCGCACCCGGCGACCATGCAGCGCGGCGGAGGTTGCGGCGGGCCATGGGCTTCTGTCACGATATATTCGCTCGAATATAACGAGTGCCCGCGGGGAGACGACGATGCGGAGTGTCTGCTGGCGCGCCCTCGCGGCGCTCGTTGCGACTCTTGCTTTCACTCATGGGGCGCTCGCCGGCGACCTCACCACCCCTGAACAGGCGGCCGCTGCGCCGGCCGGCCCGGCAGGCTGTGCGAGCACCCATGAGTTCTTTGCCACTGACTGCCCGCTGACCTGGCACGGCGTCACCCTGTACGGCACCTATGACATCGGTTTCGGCTGGGTCAGCCATGGCCTGCCGGAGAATCCCTATAACTACGAGGGCGAATCGCTCCTCACCCGCAACGCCAACAACTCCCAATGGCTGATCGCGCCGAACAACCTGTCGCAGACTGGCTTCGGCATCAAGGTCAAGGAAGAGTTTGTCGATGGCTGGTTTGTGGTGGGCCTCGCTTCGACCGGCGTCAATCCGCAGTCGGGCCAGTTCGCCAACATGGCCGCCACCAATACCGCGAACAACGGCCTCCCGCGGGCCAGCTATTCGTACACCGGTGACGGCGCGCGGGCGGGCCAGACCTTCAACGACGAGCTGTACGGTGGCGTCTCGTCCGAGCAATTCGGCACGCTGACTTTCGGCCGTGAGCGCGCTCTCGGTACCGATGCGGTGCTCCAGTACGATCCGGCCGGCGGCGCCTATTCTTTCTCGTTCATCGGCTATAACGGCCTGACGGCCGGCGGCGGCGACACACAGAACACCCGCTGGGATAACGCGGTGAAGTATCGCGTCAGCGTTGGCCCAATCCATCTCGGCGCGATGCATAAATTCGCCGACGGCTCGGGCGGCTGCTATTCCGCCACTGCAGGCTGGACGGCGGCCACCTGTACGCCGGAGCAGTCGCACAACACCGCCGATGGCTTCGACCTCGGCGGAACCTTCGGCAATTTCTCCGCCGACGTCGTCTACCAGCAGGTCAACCAGGCGATCAGCGTGCTCAACCCCCTGCTCGGGCCGCAGAGCCTGACGCAGCCCTATCAGTCGACCGTCAATAGCATCAATACCAACC
Organism: Steroidobacteraceae bacterium; assembly: GCA_035625955.1. Taxonomy (GTDB): domain Bacteria; phylum Pseudomonadota; class Gammaproteobacteria; order Steroidobacterales; family Steroidobacteraceae; genus 13-2-20CM-66-19. The sequence goes on from DASPOP010000008.1 coordinate 6,947, forward strand.
AGATCA
>DASPOP010000009.1:0-4871 GCA_035625955.1 Steroidobacteraceae bacterium
CCTGTCACGATGCTCGCAGCGGCGCGCCAAAAGCGCGGTTTCGGCGCGCCGCTCGCCGCCTGCGGCGGCGGACACATCCATGTGTCTGGAGGCTCACGGCGGGCGCGCCTTGTGGCAGACTCGCCCTCAATCATGAGCGACGTCATCGATCCGGACGGTTTTCGCGCCAATGTCGGGATCGTGCTGATGCATGGCCCGAAAGTGTTCCTCGGGCGCCGTACCGGCGGGCGCGGCTGGCAGTTTCCGCAGGGCGGCATGCGCGTGGGCGAGACGCCCGAGGAAGCCGTCTACCGCGAGCTCGCCGAGGAGGTCGGCATCGAGCGCGGCGGCGTCGAGCTTCTCGGCTCGACCGCCGAGTGGCTGCGCTACCGGCTGCCGCCCCGCTACATCCGCCGCAACCAGCACCCGCTGTGCGTCGGGCAGCGGCAGCGCTGGTTTCTGCTGCGCCTCACCGCCGCCGAGGCGGAGTTCGATTTCGGGCGCACGGCGGAGCCGGAGTTCGACCGCTGGCGCTGGACGTCGTGGTGGGAGCCGGTGCGGGAGGTGATCTACTTCAAGCGCCCGGTGTATGCGAGCGCGCTGACCGAGCTCGCCGCGCTCGCTTTCCCCGACGGCCGCGGCCCGCCGCTGCCCAACTGGTGGGACAAGGTCACCGCAGCGGGCGGGCGGGCGGCGGCGTCCGCCTCGCAGTAGATGCGACCGCTCAGCTACATCCGCGCGGTCTTCGGCAGGGGCGACGGCGCACCGCAGGTGGTGCACCGCGGCTCGCGGGCGCGCCGCATGCTCGTCGGCTTGCTGACGACGCTGATCGCCGTCTTCGGCGTGTACGTGGTCTACGAGCTCGGCCGCTACGACGCCGGCTACGACCGGCAGGCGGTCGGACAGCAGCGCACGGAGCTCGAGGTGAAGATCGAGCACCTCGAGGCCGAGAACCGCGGGCTGCGCACCAGGCTCGCCGAGCTCGATACGATCCGCCTGGGCCGCGCGCGCGAGCAGGCGGAGGTGGCGCGCGCCATGGGAGACCTGCAGGCGCAGGTCGCCAAGCAGTCGCAGGAGCTCGCCTTCTATCGCGGCGTGGTGGCGCAGGGCGCGGCGAGTCTCGGCCTGAAGATCGAGGACCTGCGCATCACGGCCGCACCGCGGCCGAATGTGTACGTGGCGCACCTCGCCCTGGTGCGCTCCGGGCGCGCCGAGACGGTCGCGGCCGGGACGCTGCTCCTGAGCGTCGATGGCGAGCTGGCGGGCGGGGAGCAGACGCTCGACCTCGCAGCCCTCACCGGCGGCCGCCAGCAGACCCTGCGCTACAACTTCCGCTATTTCCAGGATTTCGACCAGGAGCTGACGCTGCCGGCGGGCTTCAAGGCCGCACACCTGGTGGTGGAGGTGCATTCGAGCCGCGGAGATGTGACGCCCCTCTCGCAGACCTTCCTGTGGAGCATCGAGGCCTCGCCGTAGAATATCCGTCCATCGGAGGAAGCCATGTTCAGCCGTGAGTCCCGCCCGCCGCACATCGATACCCTGATCGGCAAGGGCGTACGAGTCGAGGGCGACATCGATTTCCTCGGCGGCATGCACCTCGACGGCGCGATCGCCGGCAACGTGCGCTCGAACGCGGCGCCCGGCTCGACGCTCTCGGTGAGCGAGACCGGCTCCATCGAGGGCTCGGTGGAAGTGCCCAACGTGATTCTCCAGGGCCAGGTGCGGGGCGACATCCGCGCCGCCGAGCGCGTGGTGCTCGGCGCCACGGCGCGCGTCGAGGGCGACGTCTACTACGGCGTCATCGAAATGACGCTCGGCGCGCAGATCACCGGCAAGCTCGTGCGCCTGGCAAACGCCGCCGCGGCCGCGGCCAAGGGTTGAGAACGCGGCCGCAAGGCCCAAATGAGGGACTCGGGGAAGCTCCGGGCGAGGCAGCGTGAAATGCGCCTTTGACCCGCTCCGCGCCCGCTTCTAGACTCGCTCCTGCAAGGAGATTATGACCACCAGCGACACTCTTCAGGACGCTCCTCCCGCGCTGCTCTTCACCGACGCCGCGGCCCGCAAGGTCGGCGATCTGATTCGCGGCGAAGGCAATCCCAGGCTCATGCTGCGGGTGTTCGTGCAGGGCGGGGGCTGCTCGGGGCTGCAGTACGGCTTCGAGTTCGACGAGCAGCTGCAGGACGGCGACACCTGCATCGAGAACCTCGGGGTGAAGCTCATCGTCGATCCGATGAGCGTCCAGTACCTCACGGGCGCCGAGATCGACTACCGCGAAGGGCTCGATGGCGCGCAGTTCGTCATCCGCAACCCCAACGCGACCACCACCTGCGGCTGCGGCTCCTCGTTCGCGGCCTGACGCGTGCGCGTCCCGGCTGCAGTAACCGCCCGACTCACCGAAGCAAAATCCGCCGTACGCGCCGCGCTGCGCCCGGTCCCCGACGTCCTGGCGGCGGTCGACTTAGGATCCAACAGTTTCCACATGGTCGTGGCGCGCTACTCGCACGGCCAGCTGGTCATCATCGATCGCCTGCGCGAGATGGTGCGCCTCGCGGCCGGCGTCGAGGAGAGCGGCCGGATCGACAAGGACGTGGCGGCGCGCGCGCTCGCCTGTCTCGAGCGCTTCGGGCAGCGGCTGCGCGACATGCACGCCGACAGCGTGCGCGTCGTCGGCACCAACGCGCTGCGCATGGCGCACCGCAAGCAGGCGTTCCTCGAGCGCGCGCGCGAGGCGCTCGGCCACCCGATCGAGATCATCGCCGGCATGGAGGAGGCGCGGCTCATCTATTCGGGCGTCGCGCACACCATGCCGAACGAGCCGGGCCGCCGGCTGGTGGTCGACATCGGCGGCGGCAGCACCGAGCTCATCATCGGCGAGGAGCTGACGCCGCTCGAGCTCGAGAGCCTGCAGATGGGTTGCGTCAGCCTGAGCGAGCGCTTCTTCCGCGACGGCAAGATCTCCGCCAAGCGCTTCGAGCGCGCGCGGCTCGCCGCACGCCTCGAGCTCGAGCCGGTGCAGGCGGCATTCCGCACGCGCGGCTGGGCGACCTGCGCCGGCAGCTCCGGCACCGTGCGCGCGATCGGCGAGGTGATCCGCGCGCTCGAGCCGGCCTCGGCCACGATCACGCCCGCGGGACTGGCGCGCGCGATCGAGTACTGCGTCGACGCCGGCAACACGCGCGAGTTGACGCTCGAGCCGATCACCGAAGACCGCCGCCCGGTGTTCCCCGGCGGACTCGCGATCCTCACCGAAGTCTTCAGCGTGCTCGACATCAAAGACATGAAGATCGCCGAAGGGGCGATGCGCGAGGGGCTGCTGTACGACATGCTCGGCCGCTTCCGCCGCGAGGACGCGCGCGAGCGCACCGTGCGGGCGATGCAGCAGCGCTATCACGTGGACGCGAGCCAGGCCGAGCGGGTCGAGGCCACGGTGTGCGACTTCCTCGAGCAGACGCGCGAGAGCTGGAGGCTCGAGGAGCCGCTCGCGCACCTGGCGCTCAAGTGGGCCGCGCGGCTGCACGAGATCGGGCTCGACGTCTCGCACTCCGGCTATCACCGTCACGGCGCCTACCTGCTCGAGAACGCCGACATGCCCGGATTTCCGCGCGAGGAGCAGCGGCTGCTCGCGCGCCTCGTGGGCGCACACCGCCGCAAGCTCGCGCTCGACGGCATCGAGGAGCTCGTGCCCCCGTGGGACCGCCAGGCCGTCTATCTCATCCTGCTGCTGCGCCTGGCGGTGCTGCTGCACCGCGGACGCAGCGCCACCGCGCTGCCGCCGATCGAGCTCTCGGTGACGCCGCGCTCGGTGGAAGTGCACTTCCCGGCGCGCTGGCTCAGGGACCATCCGCTCACGTCCGCGGATCTGCAGCAGGAGGTCGATTACCTGCGCGCCGGCGGCTACCGGTTGCGGGTATTCGGCGGGCGCTGAAGCGCCTTAAACTGCGGCGCCCGGTCCCGCCGCGTAGGCGGTGAGCAGCTCCATCTGCGCATTGACCGCCTTCGCCTCGCCGCGCCGGATGCGCCGGTAGCTGCCGTCCGGCCCGAGCTGCCAGGCCTGGCTGTTGTCGTGCAGGCAGACGTTGAGATCGCGCTGGATGCGCTCCTCCTGGGCCTTGTGGCGGATCGGGAAGGCGACCTCGACGCGGCGGAAGAAATTGCGCTCCATCCAGTCGGCGCTCGCGCAGAACAGCTCGGGCTTGCCGCCGTTCTCGTAGTAGAAGACGCGCGAGTGCTCGAGAAAGCGCCCGACGATCGAGCGCACGGTGATGTTCTCCGAGACCCCGGGCACCCCGGGCCGCAGCGCACACACGCCGCGCACGATCAGATCGATCTTCACCCCGGCGCAGGAGGCGCGGTACAGCGCCTCGATCGATTCGGGATCGACCAGCGCGTTCATCTTGGCCGTGATGCGCGCCGGGCGGCCGGCGCGCGCGTGCTCGGTCTCGCGCGCGATCTTGCCGAGCACCATGTCGTGCATGCCGAAGGGGGACTGCGTCAGGCGGTTCAGCTTCGGAGTCTGCGTGAGGCTCGTGAGCTGCAGGAACAGCTCGTGCACGTCCTGGCCGATCTCATCGTCGCAGGTGAACAGCCCGTAGTCGGTGTACTGGCGCGCGGTGCGCGGGTGGTAGTTGCCGGTGCCCAGGTGGCAGTAGCGGCGGATGCCGCCCTGCTCGCGCCGCACGACCAGCAGCAGCTTGGCGTGCGTCTTGTAGCCCACCACGCCGTACATGACGTGCGCGCCCGCTTCCTGCAGCCGGTTGGAGAGCTCGATGTTGGCTTCCTCGTCGAAGCGTGCGCGCAGCTCGACGATCACCGTCACGTCCTTGCCGGCGTTGGCCGCCGCCACCAGCGCATCGACCAGCGGCGAGTCGTGGCCTGCGCGGTAGAGCGTCTGC
>DASPOP010000010.1:0-6537 GCA_035625955.1 Steroidobacteraceae bacterium
ACGTGGCGCACGGAGGCGACCGCGCCGGCGCGCTGCCGGCAGCCGTCCATGATGGCGGCGTCGAGCTCGGCCGAACCTTCGCGCGTGAGGGCCGCGCCGCGCCCGGCGTTGAACGAGGGGTCGTCCTCGAGGATACACACCGCCGCCGTCACCGCATCGAGGCTCGAGCCGCCGCGCTCGAGCACCGCGTAGCCGCCCTCGAGCGCCGCCTCGAGGCCGGCGCGATAGCGCTGCTCGCGCTCGGGCGAGAGCGTCGCGCGTGGCACCGCGCCCGCGCCGCCGTGTATGGCGATGGCGTACATAGCGCTTCCTCCGGCCGTCAGTTCGCGTCGCGGTACATGGCGATCTCGCGGTGCCCGCGCGAATCGCGCACCCCGCGGTGCATGCCGGCGCTGTTGAAATCCATGGCGTAGTTGCCGTCGCGGTCGAGCGCAATCACCCCGCCCTCGCCGCCGCTGCGCTGCAACTTGTCGTGCATCATGGTCTCGACCGCTTTCGCGAGCGACAGGTGCTGGTACTGCATCATGGCGCAGATGTCGTAGGCCACTACCTGGCGGATGTAGAACTCGCCCTGCCCGGTGCCGGACACCGCGCAGGACTCGCTCGCATAGGTACCGGCGCCGATGATCGGCGTATCACCCACGCGTCCGTACAGCTTGTTGGTGATACCCCCGGTGGAGGTGGCGGCGGCGAGGTGGCCCTGGACGTCGAGCGCCACGGCGCCGACCGTCCCCATGCCCCTGGGGGCTTGCGGCCGGATGGGCAGCGGTGCGGTCGGCGCCCGCGACGCCGCGGCGCGTTTCTCCTCCTCGAGCTCGCGCACGCGCTGCGGCGTGATGAAGTAGCTCTCCGGCACCAGCGTGACCCCCTGCTCCAGTGCGAACTCCTCGGCGCCCGGGCCCACCAGCAGCACGTGCGGGGACTTGTCCATGACGAGCCGCGCCAGCTCGACCGGGTTCTTCACGTGGTGCAGCTCGGCCACGGCCCCGGCACGCGGGCCCGAGCCGTCCATGATGGCGGCATCGAGCTCGCACAGACCGTCGTGGTTCAGCACCGCGCCGCGGCCGGCGTTGAACTGCGGGTCGTCTTCCATGGTGCGCACCGCCGCGCCCACTGCATCGAGGGCCGCGCCGCCACGCTCGAGCACCGCGTAGCCCGCATCCAGCGCCGCCGCCAGCCCCGCGCGGTAGGACGCCTCGCGCTCCGCCGTCATGCGCGAGCGCTCGATGACGCCGGCGCCGCCGTGGATGACGAGAACGATCGGGTGCTCGGCGGCCGGCAACGGCGCGGCGAGCAGCGCGGCAGCGACACCGGGCACCAGGCTCGTGAGCAGGCGGGTCACACGGCGCGACATGATTTCCCCCAAGGCGGCTGGCCAAAGCGGCTATGATCGAGGAGCCCGCGGCACTGAAGCGTGCCGGCGGCCCTCTCAGTCGTTCCTGCGGTAGATCTTAAGGTGAAAGCCGCCGCGTCGCAGCGGATACGCAGCATCCTGGTCGCCAACCGCGGCGAGATCGCAATCCGCGTCATGCGGGCGGCGAACGAGCTCGGCGTGCGCACCGTCGCGATCTATTCGCAGGAGGACCGGTTTTCGCTCCACCGTACCAAGGCGGACGAGGCTTACCTGGTCGGGCGCGACCGCAAGCCGGTGGAGGCCTACCTCGATATCGCCGACATCCTGCGCATCGCGCGCGAGGCGCAGGTGGACGCCATCCACCCCGGCTACGGACTGCTCTCCGAGAATCCCGAGCTCGCGCGCGCCTGTGCCGCCGCCGGGGTCATCTTCATCGGCCCCGGGCCGGAGACCATGGAGGTGCTCGGCAACAAGATCACGGCGCGCTCGCTGGCGGTGTCGGCCGGCGTCGCGGTGATGCCAGCTACGGGCCCCCTGCCTGCGGACTTCGCCGAGTGCGCGCGCCTCGCACGCGGCATCGGCTACCCGGTGATGATCAAGGCGAGCTGGGGCGGCGGCGGCCGCGGCACGCGCGCGGTGGACGACGAGGCGCAGCTCAGGGAGCTGCTGCCGCTCGCACGGCGCGAGGCGCTCGCCGCTTTCGGCAACGACGAGGTCTATCTCGAGAAGCTCGTGCGCCGTGCGCGTCACGTCGAGGTACAGATCCTCGGCGACGCCTACGGCAACCTCGTGCATCTCTACGAGCGCGACTGCAGCATGCAGCGGCGCAACCAGAAAGTAGTGGAGCGGGCGCCGGCGGGGTTCCTGTCCGCGGCGCAGCGGGCCGAGCTGACGGCCGCGGCGCTGGCCATCGGCCGCGCGGCGCGCTACCTGAATGCCGGCACCGTCGAGTTCCTCGAGGACGCGACGTCCGGGAGCTGCTACTTCATCGAGGTGAATCCGCGCATCCAGGTCGAGCACACCGTCACCGAGGAGGTCACCGGCATCGATCTCGTCAAGGCGCAGATCCGCATCGCCGGCGGCGCGCGCATCGGCGACCCCGGCAGCGGCGTGCCGCCGCAGGACGAGATCCGCGTGTCGGGCCATGCGCTCCAGTGCCGCATCACCACCGAGGACCCGGAGAACAACTTCATCCCGGACTACGGCAAGATCACCGCCTACCGCAGCCCCGCCGGCTTCGGCATCCGCCTCGATGCCGGCACCGCCTACACCGGCGCGATCATCACCCGCTCCTACGATTCGCTGCTCGTCAAGGTGACGGCCTGGGCGCCGACGCCCGAGGAGACCATCGCGCGCATGCACCGGGCGCTGTGGGAGTTCCGCATCCGCGGCGTGGTCACCAACCTGCGCTTCCTCGATCAGCTGATCACTCACCCGCGCTTCGCGCCCGCCGAGTACACCACGCGCTTCATCGACGAGACACCGGAGCTCTACCGCGCACCCGCGAAGCGCGACCGGGCTACGCGGCTGCTCGCCGGCATCGGTGCCACCATCGTCAACGGCAACCCTGAAACCCGAGGCCGACCGCGCCCGCAGCACTTCGCGCTGCCGCAGCTGCCGCTTATGGCCCTGCCGGCGCCTGCGCCCGGCACCCGGCAGCAGCTCGAGCAGCTGGGACCGGAGCGCTTCGCGCGCTGGATGCTGCAGCAGGAGCGGGTGCTGCTCACCGACACCGCGATGCGCGACGCGCACCAGTCGCTGCTCGCCACCCGGCTGCGCACCGCGGACCTGGTGGCTATCGCGCCCGCCTATGCGAGCCTGGTACCAGGGCTGTTCTCGCTCGAGTGCTGGGGCGGGGCGACCTTCGATGTGGCGCTGCGCTTCCTGCGCGAGGATCCGTGGGAGCGCCTCACGCAGCTGCGCGAGCGCATTCCCAATATTCTGCTGCAGATGCTGCTGCGCTCGGCGAACGCGGTCGGCTACGCCAACTACCCCGACAACGTGCTGCGCTTCTTCATCGCGCGCGCCGCCGCGCGCGGCATCGACGTGTTCCGCATCTTCGACTGCCTCAACTGGGTGGAGAACATGCGCGTCGCGATCGACGCGGTGCTCGAGTCGGGCAAGCTCTGCGAGGCGGCGATTTGCTATACCGGGAACCTGAGCGACCCGCGCGAGAAGAAATACACGCTCGACTACTACCTGAAGCTGGCGCGCGAGCTCAAGGCCGCGGGCACCCACGTGCTCGGCATCAAGGACATGGGGGGGCTGTGCCGGCCGCGCGCCGCCTACACGCTGGTGAAGGCGCTCAGGGAGGAGACCGGGCTGCCGCTGCACTTCCACACCCACGACACCAGTGGCATCGGCGCCGCGAGCGCGCTGGCCGCCATCGATGCCGGAGCGGACGCCGTCGACGGCGCGATCGATGCGCTCTCCGGCCTCACCTCGCAGCCGAACCTGGGCTCGATCGTCGAGGCGCTGCGCCACGGCCCGCGCGATGCCGGGCTCGACCCCGGGCACCTGCGCGCCATCTCCGCCTACTGGGAGCAGGTGCGCCGCCTCTACGTCGCTTTCGAGAGCGACGTGCGCGCCGGGGCCTCCGAGGTGTACGTGCACGGCATGCCCGGCGGGCAGTACACCAACCTGCGCGAGCAGGCGCGCGCCCTCGGCATCAGCGAGGCGCGCTGGCCGGAGGTGGCACGCGCCTACGCCGAGGTCAACGAGGCCTTCGGCGACATCATCAAGGTGACGCCGACCTCCAAGGCGGTGGGGGATCTCGCGCTCGTCATGGTCACCGCGGGCATCAGCTGCGCGCAGCTGCTCGATCCGGGCACCGAGGTCGCGTTTCCCGAGTCGGTGGTGCAGTTCTTTCGCGGCGAGCTCGGCCAGCCCTACGGCGGCTTCCCCGCGGCGCTGCAGCGCAAGGTGCTGAAGGGTGCGGCGCCGCTCACCGAACGGCCGGGCGCGCGGCTGCCGCCCGTGGACCTCGAGGCCGAGCGCGGACGGCTCGCGCAGCGGCTGCCCGGTCCCGTGAGCGACGACGACCTCGCATCCTGGCTCATGTATCCGCGGGTGTGGCAGGACTACGCGCGCGAGCGGCTGCAGCACGGCAATCTCGGGCTGCTGCCGACGCCGGTGTTCTTCTACGGCATGCAGCCCGGGGACGAGATCAGCTTCGACCTCGAGCGCGGCAAGACACTCATCGTGCGCTACGTCGCGACCAGCGACCCGCACGAGGACGGCACCCGCACGGTGTTCTTCGAGCTGAACGGACAGCCGCGCTCGGTGCGGGTGCGCGACCTGAGCCAGGTTGCGCAGCGCCCGCCGGCGGCTAAGGTCGAGCCCGGCAACACGCGCCACGTGGGTGCGCCGATGCCGGGCACCGTGACTACGGTTGCCGTGTCCGCGGGGGTGAGCGTCGCGCGCGGCGACCTGCTGCTGACGCTCGAGGCGATGAAAATGGAGACCGCGGTGCGCGCCGAGAGCGAGGGCGAGGTGGCCGAGGTACTGGTAAAGCCGGGCGCGACCGTCGACCTGAAAGACCTGCTCATCGTGCTGCGCTGAGGGGTGCGCGCACCCGCGGCGCTGTGACGCCCCTCACGCTTGGCCCGTTGTCGGCGCTTGGCGTCATCGCTGGACACCAACACCCTTGTTGTATGCTGTCGGTAGTAGCTCCTGCGGAGATCAGGCCGATGCGCGAACGGCGCACCGATGCGCGGCGATCGAGGGTGGGTGTCGGCCTGGCGTGCGCCGCGCTGCTCGCGTGCCGCGCGGGCGGCGCCCGCGCGGACGATCTGCTCGGTTACTATTTCGGTGGTGGCTACGGCAAGGCCACCGTCGATGCCTCGACCGGGCTGGTGAGCGGCTTCGGCATCCACAGCTCCGCCTGGACGGTCGTTGCCGGCTGGCGCCCGATGTCCGAGCTGTCGGCGGAGCTCCAGTACCTCAACTTCGGGCACTCGAGCGGTACGTCCGTCTACAAGAACTCCAACGTCCCGCTGACCAACAGCGCGAGCCGCAGGGGCGAGGGAGCCTTCGGCATCCTTTATCTGCCGACGCCGGTCGTCGATTTCTATCTGAAGGCCGGGCTCGCGAAGCTCCACACCACGGCGACCACGATCGTCGGCACCTGCCCGAAGGGCGGGGTGTGTCCGCCGCTCTCCAACCCTCTGCCGGTCGACAGCACCGGCGTCGGTGTCGCCGGCGGTGGCGGCGTGATGTACCGCTTCCGCTCGCTCGAGATCCGCGCCGAGTACGAGCGCTTCGCGGCGCTCGGCGGCAATCCCTACATGGTGACGGGCGGCTTTACCTGGACTTTCTGAGCAGCCGCGGCGGCGCGCCGCCGGCCGGTCAGACCGTGTCCTTGAGCGCGATCGCGGGATCCGCGAGCCTCTCCGGCTGCGGCCGCGCATGCGCCGCGATCAGCTTGCGCGCCGCCATCTGGTCTTTCGGCGCGTTGACGGTATCGATGGCGATGAGCTCTCCGCCGCGCAGATAGCAGGCGCTGAAGCTGCGCGCCGCCGGCGCGCCGCGCATCACTACGGTGTCATAGCCCTGTGCGACGCCGACGATGACGAGCTTGAGATCGAACTGATCCGACCAGAACCACGGCAGCTTGTCGTGCAGCGTTTCGTTGCCCATGAGGTTCAACGCGACGGTCGTGCCCTGCTCGAAGGCGTTGTCGACCGACTCGAGACGCAGATGCCGGCCGTACTGGCGGTTGAGGTGGCTGGCGCAGTCGCCGGCGGCGTAGATCGCCTCGTGCGAGGTGCGGCAATGCGCTTCCGTCACGACCCCGTTCTCGCACTCGAGGCCGGCGGCCCTGGCGAGCTCGTCCGCCGGCGCGACGCCCACCCCGACGAGCACGGCGTCCGCCGGGTACTCGCCGCCTTCCTCGGTGAGCACGCTGCGCACGCGGCCGGTGCGCGCGTCGCCGTGGAACGCCCGCACCCGCTCGCCGCAGCGGATCCTCACGCCGCGGCGCGCGTGCTCGGCCGCGTAGAACGCCGAGACCTCGGGGCAGGTGACGCGATTCATGACGCGCTCGGCCATCTCGAGCACCGTTACCTGCATGCCGAGCTCGCGCGCCGTCGCCGCGACCTCGAGCCCGATATAACCCCCGCCGACGATCAGCAGCCGCCCGCCGTTCGCGCAATCTGCGCGGATGCGGTCGGCGTCGGCGATCG
>DASPOP010000011.1:0-11865 GCA_035625955.1 Steroidobacteraceae bacterium
ATCGCGTTCAACGCGAGCGAGCAGTTCGTGCTCGCGCAAGGCGCCGATCCGCACGCGCTGCGGCTGCGGCTCATCAATCACAGGAAGCAGAAGCCCCAGGTGCTGGTCGGCGGGCAGCCGACGGAGCTCGCCGCTTTTGCGATCAACCTCGACTCCGAGCCGAAGCCCTACCCGCAAGCGGACGTCGACCTCGCGCATCAGCGGCTCAAGGCTCCGATCTACGTATCCGAAATCACGGTCAACGACGAGAGGTGGTACCGCCTGCGCGCCGGCCCGATCACAGACCGGCGCGACGCCGACCGGCTGCTGGACCTCGCGCTGCATGACTACCCGCGCGCCTGGCTCGCGATTGGCGATGACTCGGTGACCACCAGCGGTGGCGCGATCAGCGCGCAGCGCGAGGCGCTGCCTGCGGTCGAGAAGATCGGCAGCGATCCGCCGCTGCCGCCCGAGGAGCTGAAGAAGCTGATGGCGCAGGCGCGCCTCGCCATGGACAAGCACGACTACAAGACGGCGATCACCGTGCTCACGCAGCTGCAGCGCCAGCCGGAGTTCCCCGAGCGGTCGAGCGCCCAGGAGCTGCTCGGGCTCGCGCGTGAGCGCTCCGGCGAGCTCGCGCACGCCAAGGCGGAGTACGAGGAGTATCTGCGCCGCTATCCGAACGGCGAGGCCGCCGAGCGTGTGGCGCTGCGCCTGCGCACCTTGCGCAATGCCGAGGCGCGGGCGCGCACCGGACGCGAGGCGCCCGGGGAGGCCCGCGGATGGGAGGTGAGCGGAGACTGGTCGCAGCTGTTTCGCTACGACGGACAGCGGATCACCAACGGGGCGCCGCCTCCCAACACTGCATCCACCGTGCCGCTCGGCCCACTCACGGAAGCCGAGAACGCCGTCTTCAACGACGTCGACCTGCTCGCGCGCCACCGCGGGACCTCGCTCGACGTGATCGGGCGCCTGAGCGCCGGCTACGACAAGAGCTTCCAGTCGAGCGCCGCGGCACTCGCCAATCCCACCAGGGTGAGCATCGCCTCGTTCGAGGTGCTCGATCGGCCGCTCGGACTCCTGGCGCGCGTCGGTCGCCAGGTGAGCGTCGAGGACGGCATCCTCGGTACCTTCGACGGGCTGCTGTTGTCCTGGCAGTTCAAGCCCTCCTGGTCGCTGAATGCGGCCGCGGGCTACCCCGTCGAGCAGCTGATCCTCGCTCCCCAGACCCGGGAGCGGTTCGAGACGCTGGCACTGACCTACGCCGCCCCCGGGGCTCACTGGGACGGGAGCATCTTCGCCGCCACCGAGGAGTTCGAGGGCTACAAGGACCGCCAGGCGGTCGGTTTTCAGACCCGTCTTCTCAGCTCGATCGCCTCGCTCGTCACCGTGGTCGATTACGACACCTTCTACCGCTCCCTCAACACGGCGAGCGCCATCGGCACGCTGTCTCTGCCCGCGCACTGGAACCTGAGCTTCGACGCCGAACGCCGCAATTCGCCGGTGCTGACGACGCGCAATGCCCTGGTCGGTCAGCCGTACACCGACCTCAACCAGCTGGCCCTCAACCTGACTTTGACGCCCGAGCAAATCTACCAGCTCGCCCGCGACCGTACCCCGGTCACCGAGAACTACGCACTCACGCTCACCAAGCCGATCGGTCAGCGCTTCCAGTTCACCGCCATCGTGACGGGCAACCAGACCGGCGCTACTCCCACCTCCGCCGGGGTTGCCGGGACGGACGCGACCGGGCTGCTGCTCAACTACCAGGCGCAGCTCGCTGCCACCGATCTGTGGCACACGGGAGACTTCAGTGTGCTCACGCTCACCGCCGGCGACACCGAGATCGGCCGCGTCGACTCGGCCGCGGTCACCAGCCGCTTTCCCATCGGCGGCGCCTGGCGTCTCGGACCCCGGCTCACCGTGAATCGGCTGACCCAGTCCAGCGTTGGCAGCACCGAGACGACCTACGTCCCTTCGGCGCTCCTCGACTGGCAGCGCGGTCGATGGCTCTTCCAGCTCGACACGGGCGTCGAGCTCGGCAGCCGCGAGGCTTTCCTGCAGCTGCCCACCGGGATGTTCGTGCAGACGCAGAGCACGACGCGCTACTATATAAGCCTCTCGTACCGCATCACGTTCCAGTAGTGAGCCGTCACGCCCGGAACAAGGCCGCAGGCGCCGCCTGGATGCTCGCCCTGCTGCTGTGGCACCTGCCGCCGGCCGCCGGGGCCGGAGACACGCAACCACGCGAGTATCTCGACCCGGAGACCGCGGCGACCGTCACCGTCGTCGGGGACCCCTTGGTGTTCGACAACCCCCGTACCGAGGTCGCCGCGAACGCCCGCGATTACGTGACGGTGGCAGCCGCGGCGGTCAATCGCAGCGGCAAGGTGAGCTACGTCCTGGTTGCCTACTTCTGGTCGACGGTCGACCCGCGCATGCGCACCGACCCGCTGCCGAATCCCGAGCCACTCATCGTGCTGGCCGACGACCGGCGCATCGAGCTGACCCTGCGCGGCCACTCGGCCCACGACGCGGGCATCGGCGTTGCGGTGCTCCCGCCCCCCGGGCCCGCGGTGACGCCGAACGTCTACAGCATCGATCTCGGGGCGCTGCGCTCGATCGCAGAGTCGCGGCATCTGTCGCTGCTCACGCAAACCGCCAGCACGTCCATCCCCTACGGACTTTGGGACGACCGGCGCGCAGCGCTGCGCAGCTTCGTGCAGCACATGAGCGGACCGGGCTGAGCCGCCCTCAGGCGGCCCGGGACGGGTTGCGCTGCCAGAGCAGCGGAAAGAGCGCGTGCTCCATGGGCGCGCCCGCGGCCAGCTCGGCCTCGAGTCCGGGAAAATCCGGCGAGGTCTGCCAGCGCCGCGGTGCATGGCGGATGTCATCTCCCAGCAGCCGCACCGAGAACACCCGGCGGCGCTGGCCCGCCGCGACGCCCGCAGTGGCGTGCAGCGTCAGCATGTGAAAGCACACGGCATCGCCGGGCTCGAGCGCCCAGCCGAGGATGCGGTAGCGGCCGCGATCGGCCTCGATGTCCGGCAGGTCGGCGAGCGACCCTTCGGGAAACCACTTCGCCTCGCTCGCGAGGAACGAGCGCGGCATGAGCCAGGGTCCCGAGTGCGAGCCGGCGACGAATTCGAGCGTCGACTCGCGCGCCACCGGGTCCACCGGAATCCAGAAGCTGCAGTTCTGGCGGCCTTCGATGTTGTAGTACGGTTGATCCTGGTGCCAGGGCGTGCGCTGGCGCGTCCCGGGCTCCTTGGTGAGCATGTGGTCGTGGTAGAGCCGCGCGCTGCCGCTCTGCATGAGCAGCCCGCCGGCTTCCCCGAGCGCCGACTCGAAGATCACGCGCCGGTAGCGGTCGTTCTCCTGCCAGCAGCAGAAATCCTCGAGAAAGAAGCCGGGATCGTCGCGGGCGCTCGCGATCTTGGCCCGCGGGCTCGGCTGCGCGAGGTTCGCATCGATGCCGGATCTGAGGAGCGCCACCTCGTGCGGTCGCAGCAGCTGGCGCAGCACGACCGCGCCATCCGCCTGAAAGGCGGCGACATCGGCGGGCGAGACCGGCGACGGACTCACCCTGCCGCCGCTGCCTTCCGGCCTGCGAGCCACGCGGCCGAGAACAGACAGACGGTAATCACGCCGCAAAAGATCACGGGGACGAGAAACAGGTAGCGCCAGCTCAGCACCGTTATGGCGGCAAAGCAAACGGCGAACGCCCAGACGACGCCGCGCAGGCGCGCCAGAGCGTCTGCCGGCAGACCAGCCAGCAGCCACGCCAGGATGGCCGAGAACAGGAAAAACACCCCCATCGAGTATCCGGCCGCAAGGAACAGATCCCAGTAGGAGCGGCTGAACCCCATGACGTCAAAGTGAATGGAGCGCATTGACCCAAGGAGCGCGTCGACCCCCCATTTGGGATCTGACTGGGTGAACCCGAGCGTATGCATGACGGCAAAAAGAAGCAGGAGGATCGCAGCGGCCCGATAGAATACCGACGCCTTCATGTCTTGCCCCCTTAAGATCAGCACGCCCCACTATTTAACTCGTGGACACTCCGAGCGCAAAGCTTAGCGCCAACTCTCCGTTCATGGTCGGGGTCTCGGGACACCGCGATCTCGATCCTGACGACAAGACGCGGTTGCGCGAGGCGGTCGCCGACTTCGTGCAGCAGCTGAAGGCACACCTGCCGGACACCGAGCTGCGGCTGATCGTCGGCATGGCCGAAGGCGCGGACCTCCTGGCAGCGGAGACGGCGCTCGGGCTCGGCGTGCGGGTCGAGGCGGTGCTCCCCATGCCGCTGGCGCATTACGCGGCGGACTTCGATGACGAGACGCTGGCTCAGCTCGAGGAGCTGCTGCGCCGCCCGCAGGTGCGCTGCGTCGAGCTGTCGGCGGACGCGACCGGCGCGCCCACGGGACCGCATTCGCGGGAGCAGCGCGATCGGATGTATGCGAATCTCACCGATACCCTCATCCGCCGCAGCAGCCTGCTGCTCGCGCTGTGGGACGGCCGCAGCTCGCAGCTGCCGGGCGGCACCGCCGACACCGTGTTGCGCTATCTCGGCGTGCGGACCGACGACCACCGCGAAGCAGACGGCATCCGGCTCATCGAGGCCGGGGAGGAGCCGGAGAACACCTCGCGGCTCGTGTACTGGACCCCCGCGCTGCGCAGCGGCGCCAGCGGCGACGCGCCGGCCCGCTCGCCCTGCTTTCTCGCCGGCGCCGGCGACAACGTGCTGCAGGTTCTGCCTGCCATGCCGGAGCGGCTCAAACGCCAGCTCGCCGAGCTCAACAGCTACAACCTCGAGTACCAGCGCCTGAGCTGCGCCGGCCGCCTCGACACACCGGAATCCCTCAGGGGCTCGCTGCCCGCGCAGGGAGCGCTGCCCGCGGGCGCCATGCTCGAGGATATCGATGCGCAGTACGGCAAGGCCGACGCGCTCGCGGTCTACTACCAGAAACGCTCGGACCGGTTGTTCGATCTGTTTGCCTTCATGGCCTTCACCATGGGCGTTGCCTATCTCATCTACGAGAAGCTCACCGAATCGCGCGCCCTGCTGATTGCCTATCTGGCGACGCTGCTCACCAGCCTGGGTGTCTACTCCGTGCTGCAGGGCAAGCGCTGGTTCGGCAAGCACCTCACCTACCGGGCGCTCGCCGAGACGCTGCGTGCGCGCTTCTACCTGCGCCTCGCGGGCGCCGACCAGCGCATGGACGCGGGCGAGGTGCTGGCGCTCTCGGGCATCGAGAAATTCCGCGGCTTCAGCTGGATTGGCTTCGTCCTCAAGGGCATCGAGGCCGCGGACGACAGCGTCGATCCCGACCGCGACGCCGCGACGCAGAGCGTCGAGCAGGCCTGGATCGAGGGACAGTTCCGCTATTTCACGCGCAAAGTGGCGCAGCTCGAGAGAGCCAGCCGCCGCGTGAAGCACATGCGCCACTTCCTGTTCGTCGCGATCCTGGTGGTGATCTCGCTGTTGTTCGCCTTCGGCGATCAGCTGCACCGCATCGACGTGGGGCTCGGGATTCCGCTGAAGAACATCCTGACCTTCTCGATGGGTTTCATGGCGGTGCTGCTCGGGGTATGGGAGCTGCACCAGGACAAAATGGCGACGCGCGAGCTGCTGTGGCAATACCGCAATCAGCTGAGCCACTTCGCTCGCGCCAAGGAACAGCTCGCGCGGATGTCGAGCCCCCGGCGTCGCAACGACGTGCTGGTCGAGCTCGGCAAGGACTCCCTGATGGAGAGCTATCTGTGGGCCATTCACCGCTATCACCGGGAGCACGAGCCGCCGGCCGCCTGAAGCCACGGCGGGCGGCCCGGGCCATGCGGCGGGTACCGGGCCGCAGCCCGCACGGGCGGGTTAAGATCGGTCCCTGGTAAAACTCGAGAGGGGATCCGAAAATGCTGTTCCTCGTCGCCTTGATTCCGGCAACGGGACTCACCGTCGCCGGCTATGTCGCTCTGTTTCTCTCGCACCGCTCGGAGGGCTCGCTCAAGACCTTCGGGCACTATCTCGGCATCTGGGCGTTCGTGCTCGCCGGTCTCGTGGTCCTCGGCGGGATGTTTGCCGCCGGCCACATGCACCGGGCTCATGCCGGTATGTGGGAGGGCCGCGGTGGACCACACTGCCCGTTCATGGAACGCGGCGATGACGACCGCATGTGGGAGCGGCGTGAGCGCCTCGAGCCGGGTGCTGCGTCCGGCAGGCCGGCCGCCCCACCGCCGGAAGCACCGGCGCCGGGCGGACAGCCCAACCCGCCGCCTCCTCCGGGAAAGTGACCTGAAGCAGAGTTTGGATGAAATGACTGTCATTAGTCATTGATTTGATTTAAGTGACAGAGGCACCTGCACCCCCACGCCGGCGCGAGCGCTCGCGCGCGCCGCGCTCGACGGGGCCGTCGCTTGCGCCGATCGCGCGCCTCAGGAATCCGTGGCCGCCGCTCGAGGTTCTCACGGGGGAGCAGGTCGAGCGGATCCTCGAGGCGGCGTACCGGGTGCTCGCGGAGGCAGGCCTCGAGATCCGCAGCGCCGCCGCCCGCGCGGTGTACGCCAGGGCCGGCGCGCTGGTCGATGAGTCGACGCAGATGGTCCGTGTCGGGCGCGAGCTCGTCGAGGCACAACTCGCGACCGCACCCGAGCGCTTCGTGCTCCACGCCCGCAACGCCGACCGGCACCTGCACGTCGGCGACAACGTCGTCAACTTCGGCCCCGTCACCGGGGCGCCCAACATCCGCGACAGTGAGGGCGGGCGGCGCTACGGCGATCTGGACGCCTTCCGCAACATCCTCAAGCTCACGCACACGCTCGGCGTGTTGCATTGGCAGGGAGGCATCGTGGTCGAGCCGGTCGACGTTCCGGTCGCCACCCGGCATCTCGCGACCTATCAGGCGCACATCGAATGCGCCGACACTGTGTGGGCGGCGCGCGGGATCGGCGGCGTGCAGGCGCAGGACGCGATCGCCATGTCGGCCATCGAGCACGGCTGCTCGGTGGAGCAGCTCGCCGACCGCCCGACGCTGATGACGGTGACCAACGTCAACTCGCCGCGCCGGGTGGACGAGGAGATTCTCGACAACATCATGACGATGGCGCGCCACGGCCAGTGCGTGGTCATCACACCCTTCACTCTGATGGGCGCCATGGCGCCGGTGACGCTCGCCGGCGCACTGGTGCAGCAGACGGCCGAGGCGCTCGGCGTGGTCACGCTGTGTCAGCTCCTGCGTCCCGGTGCCCCCTGCGTTCTCGGCGGCTTCACCTCGAACGTCGACATGCGCACCGGGTCCCCGGCCTTCGGTACACCCGAGTATGTGCACGCCGTGCTCGCGGCGGCCCAGATCGGCCGGCGCCTGAAGATCCCGGTGCGTACCAGCGCGGTCAATGCCTCGCCCACGGTCGATGCGCAGTCGACCTACGAGACGGCGTTCTCGCTGCAGGCGGCGGTCCTGAGCCACAGCCACCTGATCAATCACGCCGCCGGCTGGCTCGAAGGCGGGCTGTCCGCCTCGCTCGAGAAGATCGTCGTCGACGCCGAGCTGCTGCGGAACTGGGCCGAGATCCTCAAGCCCGTCAGCTTCAGCGACGACGATCTCGCGGTCGATGCGATCAAGGAAGTGGCTGCGGGGGGCCATTTCTTCGGCGCCCCGCACACGCTCGCCCGCTACCAGTCGGCGTTCTACCGCCCGCTGCTCTCGGACTGGTCGAACTTCGAGAACTGGCGCGACGCCGGCAGCCATACGGCGACCGAGCGCGCGACCGGCATCTGGAAGAAGCTGCTCGCCGACTATGTGCCGCCGCCGCTCGATCCGGCGGTGCGCGAGGGTGTAGCCGCGTACGTCGCGCGCCGCACGCAGGAGCTGGCCGGGACTTGAGCTGGATCGCGAATGCGCGCATGTACGCCGTGACCCCGGAGGTCGAGGCGCGCTGGCGTGAATTGCTCGGGCACGTCGCACGCGATGCCGGCGTCGAGCTCAGCTACCTGCCCTACCCGGCCCCGCAACCCCTCGAGGACCTGTGGAAGCGCGCTGACCTGGGCGCCGTCTTCATGTGCGGTTTTCCGATCGCGCTCGGGCTCGCGCCGGTCGTTCCACTCGCCGCTCCCATCCCGCACGCGCCCTGGGCTCACGGCCGCGCGGTCTACCGCACGGACCTCATCGTGCGCGAGGACTCGCCCTACCGCAGACTCGAGGACACCTTCGGGGGCCGCGCCGGCTGGACGGTCGCGCATTCACACTCCGGCTTCAACGCCTTTCGCCATCACCTGCTCGCCTACCGCACGGCCACGCGGCCGGCGCTGTACGGCGAGATGACCGCCAACCTGATCACCGCCCGCCGGGTTCTCGACGGTGTCCGCGAGGGCCGCCTCGACGTGGGGCCACTCGATGCCTACTGGCATCTGCTGATCGCGCGCCATGCACCGGAGCTCACCCGCGGGATCCGCACGCTGACCTCGACGGAGACCGCGCCCATGCCGGCCTTGGTGGCGGCGGCGGGCGCACCGGACGGGCTGGTGCGCGGGCTGCGCGAGGCGTTCGAGGGCGCGGCGGGGCGGGCGTGGTTCGCGCCGCTCGCGGAGCCGTTGCTGCTCGAGGGTTTCGTCGCAGCCTCGCCCGGCTCCTTCGCGCCGCTCCTCGAGTGGGATCGTGAAGCGCGGGCGGCGGGCTACGAGCGGCCTGCCTGACGGCGGCCGCCGTACACTCGAGCCGTGAGGCTCAGCCGCGCGCTCCGGGCACGCGGTTGGTCGGGTGGAGGGGCGAGTCGTGCGGGCGCAGCAGGAAGCGCCAGGCCACTTCGAAATACGTGCGGTACACGAGCCCGCCGTTCTCGGCGATGAGCCGCTCACGGGTGCGCCGGTAGCGCGCCGGGTACTCGTACCAGGGAAGCCAGGGCACCTCGTGGTGCAGCGCATGCAGGTTGTTGAAGAGAAAAACGGGACCGAGGATCCACGATTCCTCGACGATGGCGATGCGGGCGCGCACCGACGGGCGGGCCCGATGCTCGGCGAAGGAACGGATCAGCGTGATGCTCGTGCCCGGGATCGCGATCGCGAGCAGGTAGATCCACAGCGGCATGCCGCAGACGACCTTGACCCACACGATCACCGGAATGCACCACAGGAGATGCTCGAGCCACAGCGCCCGCACTCCCTGCCTGTTGGCGAGGAATGCGCGCCACTCGGCATGCAGGTAGCGGCCGATGGCCCAGTACGCGCCGATCGTGACCCGGCCGGCGAGCGTCCGCGAGACGTGCACGATGCCGCGGCTCAGGGGCGAGAGCCGCGCCCAGTCTTCCGCCGTCCAGTACCAGGACTCCGGATCATCCAGCGGGTCGGTCAGGCGCTCGTCAATGTGGTGGGCGAGGTGGCTGATGCGGTAAGAGTCGTAAGGCAGCCAGATCGACAGCGGCACGATCGCGAGCAGCCGGTTGATCCAGCTCCAGCGCGTGGGGTGGCCGTGCACGACCTCGTGCTGCAGCGAGCCATGCAGCGCCACGAGGACTGCGCCCACCGGCGCCACGACCCATAGCGGCCAGCGGCCGTACATGAGTGTGATGGCGCACCACCCGCCATAGGCCAGGAAGGCAATCAGCAGTGTGGGAGTCTCAATCGCCGCGATCCGTCGCGGGGCATCGAGCGCGCCGGCAGCACCGGCCGCGGAGGATGGGGTCAGTTCATTCACAGAAGTTCAGCGGCTCCATTCGCCGTCATGGCGCGAAGGGACAACCTCCTTGGGGTAATTTAACCCTTTTGATGTCGTCCCGTGCAGCTGCGGAGACTACGGATGCGCCGGTCCCGGCGCCTTCGGCTGCGTCTCAGTCCAGCGTGACGGGCCGCAGCAGCCGGCGCTCGAGCGCCGCCATGCCGTCGTAGAGCAGGATCGCCATGAGCCCGGTGACGAGCCCCCCCTGCAGGATGAAGGCGGTGTTGCTCGACAGGAGCCCGGCGATGATCACCTCGCCGAGGCCCTTGGCCGCGACCGTCGAGCCGATGGTCGCCGTGCCGACGTTGATCACCAGCGACAGCCGGATGCCCTCGAGGATGAGCGGAGTGGCGAGCGGCAGCTCGACCGAGAGCAGCCGCTGCCGCGCGCTCATGCCCATGCCGCTCGCGGCCTCGAGCACCGCGGGCGGGCAGGTTCTGAAGCCCACCAGCGTGTTCTCGAAGATCGGCAGGAGCCCGTAGGCGAAGAGCGCGATCAGAGTCGGCTTCTCCCCGAAACCGACCATGGGAACGGCGACCGCGAGCACCGCGACCGGCGGAAAGGTCTGGCCGATGTTGACGAGCGTACGCGACAGGGGCAGGAACTGCGCCCCGCTCGGGCGCGTCACCAGAATGCCGAGCCCCACCGCGACGACCGTGCTCGCCGCGGCGGCCAGGCATACCGTGCCGAGCTGCGCGAGGGCGAGCGTGAGGAGGTTGCCCTGGTCGTAAATCGGTGGCGCGCCGTACTGCGTGAGCGGCGCAAAGAGCGGCGCGAAGCTCTGCGGCTTGACGAGAAAGGCGACGAGCAGCGCCAGCGCCGCGAACCGCAGGACGGTTGCCGCGCGCGGCATGCTCAGGGACGCCCGTGCGCCAGGATGGCGGCGACGGTGAGCCGTCCGCGCACCGTGCCATCCGCCTCGACGACGCGGGCCGAGTCTGCCCCGCTCCAGAGAAGCTCGGAGAGCACCTCCCGGAGCGAGGCTGTCGGCGGCACCGCCGGGCCGTCCGAAGGCCCGGGCAGCGCGACCTCGCCTGCCGTCACGAGCGACAGCAGGCGCATGGCGCGGTCGGCGAGCCCGGTCATGCGTGACACGAACGGATCCGCGGGCCGCGTCAGGAGTACCGCCGGGCGGTCGTACTGCAGCAGCCGTCCGCCGCTCATGACCGCGACCTGGTTGCCGAGCCGGAAGGCTTCGTCCATATCGTGGGTCACGAGCACGACGGTCATGCCGAAGCGCCGCTGGATGTCGAGCAGATCCTCCTGCGCCTTGGCGCGGATGATGGGGTCGAGTGCGCCGAAGGGCTCATCCATGAGAAGCACCAGGGGCTCGGCGGCCAGCGCCCGTGCGACCCCGACCCGCTGCTGCTGGCCGCCCGACAGCTGGTGCGGGAGCGCGCCGGCATAGGTCGCCGGGTCGAGCGAGAAGATTTCGAGGAGCTCCCGCACGCGGGCCTCGATCCGGCGCGTGTCCCAGCCGAGGAGGCGCGGCACCGTGGCGATGTTCTCCGCGACTGTGCGATGAGGGAAGAGCCCGTTGCCCTGGATCACGTAACCGATTCGCCGGCGCAGCAGGTAGGCCGGCTCGTCCCGGGTGTCGCGGCCGTCGAGCAGCACGCGCCCGCTCGTCGGCTCGACCAGGCGGTTGATCATCCGCAGCAGCGTCGATTTGCCCGAGCCGGAGGTGCCGACGATCGCCGTGATCGAATTGCGCTCCACCGTGAGCGAGACGTCATCGACGACGGTCGCCTCTCCGTAGCATTTCGTCAGGTTTTCGACGGTGATCATGGCGGCTCCACTCCGCTCAGGCCTTCACGCGATCGAGCACTTCCACCAGGGCATCGAGCACCAGCGCCGCGGAGAACGCCAGCGTGACGATCGGGATCGCCCCCAGCAGCACCAGATCGATCGCGGTCTGCCCGATGCCCTGAAAGACAAAGGCGCCGAGGCCGCCGCCGCCGATCAGCGCCGCCACCGTCACCATGCCGATGTTCTGCACCAGCACGACGCGGACCCCGGTGAGGATGACCGGCATCGCCAGGACGAGCTCGACCTTGGTGAGCACCTGCCAGCCCGTCATGCCCATGCCGTGCGCCGCCTCGACCGCGGCGCGCGAGACGCGCTTCAGGCCAGTGACCGTGTTGGCCACGATCGGCAGCAGCGCGTACAGGAACAGCGC
>DASPOP010000012.1:0-7816 GCA_035625955.1 Steroidobacteraceae bacterium
TGAACCGCACGGCGTTTCACCCGGGCCAGTGCCACACTTTTAGTTTCCTCGGCTCCTTCCGCCCCGATAACCCGATGCGCGGCACGGTAGCCAACCCGGTGAACGAGAGCCGCCTGCGCGCCGCGATCACTTCCCACATGCAGTCGATCGGCGTGCAGCTCGCGAAGGAGAACGCCGACTGCCTGGTCGGTTACGGCATCGGCTCGAGCCTCGTCGTCGAGCCCGGCTATCCGATGGGCCCCTACCCGGCGTGGGGTTACGGCTACGGCTACTGGGGCGGTCCGTGGGGACCGTACTGGGGTGGTGGTCCGTACGCTTATCGGCAGGGAGTGATCGGTGTCGATCTCTATGACGCGAAGACCCACGAGCCGCTCTGGCACGCATCGGTCGACCAGAACCTCTACGGCGCTACCGGGGCCGACGCCGAGCAGAGAATCGACGCTGCGGTGACTGCCCTCTTCGCGCATTTCCCGACCTGATCTGACCGCCGTTCGGGGGACCTGACGCTCACCCGTCGGTGTTCTTGTCGCTCGCCCCTCAAGCGGCGCAAGATCAGTTGGTGCGCAGCCCCATCGGTCTCGGGTTCGTATTCCTCAACGTGCTCGCGCAGCAGCTCGGGTTGCCCGTGCCGGTGGTACCCACGCTCATCGTGGCCGGCGCCGTGGCAGCCAGCGGCAAGATGTCAGGATCGGGCCTCTATGCACTCGCGGTCGCCGCCTGCCTCATCGCCGACAGCAGCTGGTATACGGCCGGGCGCCGCTATGGCGGCCGGGTCATGCGTCTCCTGTGCCGGGTCTCGCTGTCGCCGGATTCCTGCGTGAGCCAGACGCAGGGCGCGTTCGAGCGCTGGGGTGCCAGGGCGCTGCTGTTCGCGAAGTTCGTCCCCGGACTCGCCCTCATCGCGCCACCGCTCGCCGGGGCGACCCATATGCCCTTCGGGCGATTCGTCTTCTTCAGCGGACTCGGTGCGGGTCTGTGGGTCGGTGCAGCGCTCGTGGCAGGCGCGCTGCTGCGCACCCAGATCGAGCGGCTGCTGCCGCAGGCGGCCCAGGTCGGCGGGACGGCCGCGCTCGTGCTGCTTCTGTTGCTCGCCGCGTATGTCGCCTACCGTTGGTGGGAACGGCGACGGTTCCTCGCAGCGCTCGACATGGCGCGCATCAGCGTCGAAGAGCTGCGCCGGCAGATCGAGCAGGGCGATGCGCCGGTGATCGTCGACGTCCGCAACGCGACCGCCCAGACGCTCGAGCGGCACCGGATCCCGGGCGCGGTGCACGTGCCGGTGCAGGACGCCGCACGGCACCTGAGCGAGCTGCCGCGGGATCGCGAGATCATCCTCTACTGCAGCTGCCCGAATGAGGCATCCGCCGCCAAGGTGGCGCGGCTGCTGATGAACAACGGCTTCCGGCGGGTACGCCCGCTGAAGGGCGGGCTCGAGGCCTGGATCGAAGCGGGCAACCCGGTGGAGGCCTTCGCCCTGCCGGCGCCGGGTGCGGCGGATCCGCCCCCTGCCCCGCAGCCGAGCTCCTAGAGGCGCGCCGCGGGCGGACCTTCGCCACGGAGCCACGGCCCGGCCGCGGCCCGCGCGCCAGCCTCGCGGTCTCCGGCCATGCGCTCTTCCATCTCGGCCCAGAGAGTGGCGTAAATCCGCGCCGCCTCGCTCGCCGGCGCAAACGCCGGCAGCGGCGCGCGGCGCAGTGTCATGCGCTCGATCTCGCTCCAGTAAGGCACCGGCGTCGCGAGGATCTGCGGAAACTGCCCGCGCGTCTCGGCCATCAGCTCCTGATGGAGCGACCGGCGCCGATCGGCCATCGAGAAAAATGGCAGCAGCGTCAGATCGGTCCAGTTCTCACGCACGATAAAATCGCACAGCTGGCTCAAGACCCGCAGCGACAGCGGCGACGGCACCAGCGGCACGATCACGCTGTCGGCGGCGCGCAGCACGTTCTCGGTGAGCAGCGAGATGCCGGAGGGACAATCGAGGAACAGCGTGTGATAGATCTCGCGCAGCGGCCGGCTCATGCGCAGCAGCCGCTCGGTCGGATGGCGGCGCTCGGCGAGATGCACCGCGAAGTTGCGATAGGAGAAATCGGCGGGCAGCAGATCGAGGCCGGGGTAACCGGTGGCGAGCACCAGCTCCGGCAGCTCGCGCTTGCCGGAGATGAGCTTCTTCGCCGAAG
The DNA here is from genome assembly GCA_035625955.1 of Steroidobacteraceae bacterium. Taxonomy (GTDB): domain Bacteria; phylum Pseudomonadota; class Gammaproteobacteria; order Steroidobacterales; family Steroidobacteraceae; genus 13-2-20CM-66-19. The sequence goes on from DASPOP010000012.1 coordinate 2,178, forward strand.
CGTGCTCGTGCGCCTCGCCCTGCAGTCCGTAGGTCGCCGCGCCCTGCGGGTCGAGGTCCCAGAGCAGCGTCGCATTCCCGGCGGCCGCGCACAGATAGGCGAGATTCACCGCGGTGGTGGTCTTGCCCACTCCGCCCTTGATGTTGGTGACGGCGATGATCCGCACGGCGCGTCCCTCAGGCGATCGATCCGGGCTTGCGCATCATCTTGCCGATATCGGCGAGATGCGCCTCCTCGGCGGCGATCTGGGTGCGCGCATACTCTTCCAGCATGATGCTGCGGCCGCTCACCTGCTCGAGCAGCTTGCGGTACTCCGCGAGCCCCTCCTCCTCGTGCGAGAGCGCCTCGCGCAGGATCTCGTCGACGTTGTGCTTGTGGGTCTCGAGCAGCGAGCCGATACGGAGCGAGGGGTGGCCGCCGAGGTTGGTGATGTGCTCGCCCGCCTGCACCGCATGCGCCTGCGACTCATCCGCCTGACTGCGCAGCCAGGCGACTATCGGAATGCGGTTGTGCCCGAAGATCATGAAGCTGTAGTGCAGGTAGCGCACCAGGCCCGCGAGCTCGAGCTCGAGGATCCGGTTGAGGGTCTCGACCACTTTGGCCGTATCGGCCTTGCTGAGCTCGGAAGCCATGGACGTCTCCCGCGGGACTGCAGCGGGATGTTAAGCCCGCGAGTGGTGTATCGTAAAAGGAACGAGCATGAGCGGCTTTTACGACATCGCGGTGCGCAGCATCGACGGCGGGTCGGACCTGCTGGGCACGCTGCGCGGCAACGTAGCCCTGGCGGTCAACGTCGCGAGCCGCTGCGGGCTCACGCCGCAATATGCCGGGCTCGAGCGGCTGCATCGCGAGCTGAGCGCCGAGCGCTTTACCGTGGTCGGCTTCCCCTGCAACCAGTTCGGCGCCCAGGAGCCGGGGAGCGAGGCCGAGATCGCCGCCTTCTGCGAGGCGAGCTACGGCGTCAGCTTCCCGATGAGCGCCAAGCTCGACGTCAACGGCGCCAACCGCCATCCGCTCTACGCTTTCCTCACCTCGGCCGAGACCGGCATCTCCGGCGACATCAGCTGGAATTTCGAGAAGTTCCTCATCTCGCGTGATGGACGCGTGCTGAAGCGCTATCCGCCCGAGACCAGGCCCGAGGACCGCGGCCTCATGCAGGACATCGCCGACGCGCTTTAGCCGCCGGCGGCACGCACGTGAGCGACTTCGATTTCGCGATTCTCGGCGCCGGCGCCATGGGCTCGATCGTGGGAGCCCACCTTGCGCGTGCCGGGCACCGGGTCGCGATGCTCGCGCGCGGGGCGCGTGCCGATGCGATCGAGCGGCATGGGCTCACGATCCGCGGGCTGGCCGAGTTCACGACTGCCGTGCACACGCTGCGCAATCCCGCCGCACTGAGGAGTGCGCGCACGCTCATCGTCGCGACCAAGACGCCCGGCACGGCGGAGGCGCTGGCGGCGCTCCGGCATGCCGAGCTCGGCGTCGCGCTCTCGATCCAGAACGGGCCGCTGAAGAACGAGCTGCTCGCCGCAGCTTTCGGTGCGCCCCGCGTGCTCGGCGCGCTCGCCGACACGAGCGGCGAGCTGCTGCCCGGCGGGGAAGTGCTCTTCACCCGCAACGTGAACATCATGATCGGCGAGCTCGACGGCAGCGAGAGCGCACGCGCCCGCGACCTCGCGCATACGCTCGACACCTCGGGAGTGCGCGCCGCGGCGACCCGCGAGATCGTGACGCTCGAGTGGTCGAAGTTCTGCGGCTGGGTGGGGCTGATGGCGCTCTCGGTGACGACGCGCGCCGAGACCTGGAAGTACCTGTCCGACCCGGACGCCGCGCTGGTGCTGGTGCGGCTGGTGCGCGATGTGGGCGCGCTCGCGCGCGCGCTCGGCATCCCCTTGAGCGATCAGGCGATCCTGCCCGCCGCGAGCCTGTGCTCGCTGCCCGAGAGCGCGGCCGTCGAGATGATCGTCGCCAAGGGGCGCGAGTACCGTGCGAGCGCGCCGCAGCACCGCATGTCCTCGCTCCAGGATCTGCTCGCCGGGCGGCCCCTCGAGGTGAATGAGACGCTCGGCTACGCGCTCGAGCGCGCGCTGGCTCTCGGGCTCACGCTGCCGATGCTCGAGTGCTTCCGGCACCTCATCGCCGGCATCGACCGCGCGCGCCGCGCACCGCCGGCCTGAGCGCCGCAGCCGCGCCTCAGCCGCCGCCGGCGAGCCCCCGGTACTCGAGCAGCGGCCCGATGTCGGGCGCGCCCCCGTAGAAGTTGCGGAACAGCACCTGCGGGTCCTCGGTGCGCCCGCGCGACAGCACCTTGCGGCGCAGCGTGTCGCCGTTCTCGCGCGTCAGCCCGCCGTGGGCGTGGAACCACTGGCCGGTATCGCGCGCCAGCACCTCGCTCCAGAGGTAAGCGTAGTAGCCGGCCGAGTAGCCGCCGGCAAAGATGTGCGAGAAGTAGCCCGAGTGGTAACGCGGCTGGATCGGCGCGTACTCGAGCCCGGCGTCCTTGAGCGCCGCCGCCTCGAATCCCGGCACGCTTGCGGCCGCCGGCGCCTGGGCCGTATCGATCAGGTGCCAGGCGAGGTCGACCTGCGCGGCTTCGATGTACTCGAGCGTCGCGTAGCCCTGGTTGAACTTCTGCGCCGCCAGCACCTTGGCGAGCAGCTCCGGCGGCATCGGCGTGCCGCTGCGGTAATCGTGCGCATAATGCTCGACCACCTTCGGCTCGCGCGCCCACATCTCGTTGTACTGCGACGGGTACTCGACGAAGTCGCGCGGCACCGCGGTGCCGGACAGGAAGGGATAGCGGACGTTCGACAGCATGCCGTGAATGGCGTGGCCGAACTCGTGGAACATGCCAGTGACCTCATCGAAGGTCAGCAGCACCGGCTGCCCCGCCTGGGGCTTGGGGATGTTGAGATGGTTGGCGACCACCGGCCGCTGGCCGAGAAGGTGCGACTGCGACACGTAGCTGTTCATCCACGCGCCGCCCTGCTTGTTGTCGCGCGCGAAGTAGTCGGCGAGAAACAGCGCGAGCGGCTTGCCGTCGGCGTCCGAGACCTCGAACACCCGCACGTCGGCCTGATAGACCGGCAGGTCCTTGCGCTCCCTGAAGGAGAGGCCGTAGAGCTCGTGGGCGGCGTAGAACAGGCCGTCGTGCATCACGCGCTCGAGCTCGAAGTACGGCGCCACCTGCGCCTGGTCGAAGTCGTAATGCGCCTTGCGCACCTGCTCGGAGTAGAAGAACCAGTCCCAGGGCTGCAGCGTGAACGACGGCCCGCCGCGCGCGGCGGCCTGTGCATCGATCAGCTTCTGGATCTCGGCGGCCTCCTCGCGCGCGCGTTTCAAGGCCGCCGGGGCCACCTGCCGGATCATGTCGGCCACCGCCGCGGGGTTGCCGGCGGACTCGTCCTCCAGCACGTAGGCGGCGTGATCGGGATAGCCGAGCAGCCGGGCGCGCTCGGCGCGCAGCTTCACCAGCTGCGCGATCACCTCGCGGTTGTCGGTCGCCCCGGAAAGGCCGCGCCCGATGGAGGCGCGGTAGATGCGCTCGCGCAGGTCGCGGTTGGTGAGGCTCGCGAGCATCGGCTGGTTGGTGGTGTTCTGCAGCGCGATGACCCACTTGTCCTTGAGCCCGCGGTCGGCGGCCGCCCGCGCCGCCGCGCCGATCTGCACCTGCGTCAGGCCGTCCAGATCGGCGGCCTGGTCGACCACCACGGCGCCGTCGGCGGTGGCCTTCAGCACGTTCTGGCGGAAGCGCGTGGTGAGCGTCGAGATCTCCTCGTTGATTGCCCGCAGCCGCTTCTGATCGGCGGCCGAGAGCTGCGCGCCGGCACGCACGAACTGGGTGTGATAGCGCGTCAGTAGCTGCAGCGATTCCGGGTCGAGCTTGAGGCTGGTGCGCTTGCCGTAGAGCGCATCGACACGCGCCCACAGCGCCGCATCGAGGAAGATCGCGTCGTTGTGGGCGGCGAGCTTCGGCGCCATGGCGGTATCGACTTCCTCCATCTTCGGATCGGTGTTGCAGGCGTTCAGGTTGAAGAACACGGTGCCCACCCGGTCGAGCAGCCGCCCGGAGCGCTCCAGCGCGACGATCGTGTTCTCAAAGCTCGCGGGCTTCGGGTTGTGCGCGATCGCCGCTACCTCCTTCAGCTGCGCGCGCATTCCGGCCTCGAAGGCCGGCGCGTAATCGGCGTCGTGGATCCGGTCGAAGGGCGGCAGCTCGAAGGGCAGCGCGCTCGGGTGCGCGAACGGGTTGTCGGGGGCCATTGGGGTGGTTCCTGCTTCCTTGGTGGCGGCGGCGGCGAGCGTCGTCATGACGGTCACGGCGGCTGCAAACAGCAATCGGTTGAGCCTCATGGGGGCCTTTCACATTCGAGCCCGCGCCTTGCATGGCCGGGCGGTTATGAGCCGGGCGCTAATGGTATTCTGCGCGGCCCAGCTTGCGCAGCTTTTCGCGCCGGACCGCCTCCATGCCCATCGCGCCCAACGACGTCGTTACCATTCATTACACGCTCAAGGACGACGCCGACAAGGTGATCGACAGCTCCTCCGGCGGCGAGCCTCTCGCCTATCTGCACGGACACGGGAACATAGTTCCCGGGCTGGAGCGCGAGCTCGCGGGCAAGAGCGTCGGCGACCGCCTCACGGTGCGCGTTCCCGCCGCCGAAGGCTACGGCGAGTACGACCGTGCCCTGGTGCAGAAGGTGCCGCGGCGGGCGCTCAAGGGCATCGCCAATCTGCGGGTCGGATTGCGCCTGCAGGCAGGGCACCAGGCGGTGACGGTGACCCACATCGCCGGCGACATGGTCACGCTCGATGGCAATCACCCGCTCGCCGGCCAGAATCTCAATTTCGACGTCGAGGTCACGGCCGTCCGTCCCGCGACCGGGGAAGAGCTCGCGCACGGGCACGTGCACGGCCACGGCGGCCACCATCACTGAGGAGCCGGATCCCCGGCCGCCAGGCGCACGAACACCGCGTACATCGCCTCGACCCGCGCGAGGTAGACGCGCGGGTCGTGATCGCCGCACAGCTCGCCCTCGCTGAAACGCAGGCCCCGCCGCACGTAGGCTTCCGCCGCGCCGGCGCCGCACAGGTGTACGACGGCGGCGACGCGCCGCAGCTCGGGGGGCGCGGTGCGGGCGCGGCGCCGCGCCAGAATCTCCGTGAGCTCGAGATCGAGGTACGCCGCGGTGAGCTCGACGGCGTCGCCCGGCAGCACGCGCAGGTACAGCCCCGTGAACCAGCACGAGCCGAAATCGTTCCACGGACCCTCGCGGGTCAGCACGTGGCGGTGGATGCAGTAGTGCCGTGCCACCGCGAAGGTGCCGTCGGTGATCTGGTACATGCCGACCGCGCTCGAGGCCGGGCGGTACATGTCGAAGGGCCTCAAGGCCCACGACCAGCGCCAGTAGGTGCGCACCAGCGGATTGCCCGAACCCTCCACCTGGGCGAGCGCCGCGAGCAGCTCAGGCTGGATGGCCGCGGTCGAATAACGGCGAAAGAGCGGCGCGTACTCGCGCCAGGTCTCGGCCGGCGTCTTGTAGAGCGCGCCGCTCACCGGAAAAAACAGCTCGGTGGGCTTGCGCACCAGCTGGTAGACGCCGTTGACGGCGAGCGCGAGCAGCGCCGCGGCGGCGAGC
>DASPOP010000013.1:0-6665 GCA_035625955.1 Steroidobacteraceae bacterium
TATCGTCGAGCGGCGCTGGATGTCCGACGACAACAAGGCGACGCTGCACGAGCTGGCGGAGAAGTACGGCGTGTCCGCCGAGCGCATCCGTCAGATCGAGGCAAGCGCGCTCGGCAAGCTCCGCGGCCTCATGGCCGCCGCCTAAGACCGCCGCCTAAACGCTGCTCCCTGAAGCGCAGCCGGCGAAAGTCGCGCCTTTCGCCGGCGGCCGACGGAGTAATGTCCGCCAAAATCGCCGCAGGCGATTTTGGCCAGTAAAATGACACGCATGCGCACCGTGGCGGAATGGCTCGGCGATTACGGCGCGAGCCACGAGAACCCTACCAATAAGCTCCTGCACTGGCTGTGCGTTCCGCCGATCGTGCTTTCAGTGATGGGCTTCCTCTGGTCGCTCCCCGTGCCGGCGGCCTTCGCCGCGGCCTCGCCCTGGCTCAACTGGGCGACCCTCGCCGCCGCCGCCGCGCTCGTCTATTACTTCGCGCTCTCCCCGGCGCTGGCCGCGGGGGTGCTGCTCGCGTTCCTCGTGATGCTCGCCGTGACGCATTCGCTGGCGCAGCTGCCCTGGCCGCTGTGGCTGACCTCGCTCGTAATCTTCGTCGTGGCGTGGATCGGGCAGTTCTACGGCCACGCGGTCGAGGGCAAGCGTCCGTCCTTCTTCAAGGACCTGCAGTTCCTGCTGATCGGGCCGTTGTGGCTGCTCGCCGCGGCCTACCGCCGTTTCGGCCTGCCGTACTAAGGAAGCCTCAGGTCTCCTGCGACGCGGCGGCAATCACCGCCTCGGTCACCTTCTCGTGCAGCGCCCGGTCGAGAGGATCAGGCACCAGATCCTCACCGGCAAAACTCGCGATGGCTTCGGCGCCTGCCATCAGCATCCGGTCGGTGAAGCGCGTGGCGCGCGCCTCCAGCGCCCCCTTGAAGAGCCCGGGGTAGGCGAGCAGGTTGTTGATGCCCTTGCCGTCGGCCGCGAAGGCTGCGCCGCGCTCGCGCGCCAGCACCGGCTCGATCTCGGGCTCGGGGTTGGAGAGGGCGAAGATCACCTGGCCCGTGCGCACCCAGTCCGGCCGGATCAGGCCTTTGACGCCGGTGGTGGCCACCACGATGTCGGCGCGCTGCATGAGCGACTCGAGGCTGGCGCTGCGGCCGCCGAGCGCCTCGAAGCGCGCCACGGCGTCCCGGCTGAGATCCGTGCCGATGATGTCGCGCACTCCGTAGGCGAACAGCAGCCGCGCGATCCCATTGCCCGCGGCTCCGAGGCCGATCTGGCCGACGACGCTGCCGCGCAGATCGCGCCGCGCATTGCGCGTGCCGTTGATCATCGCGGCGAGCGTCACCACCGCCGTGCCGTGCTGGTCGTCGTGCAGCACCGGCTTGGTCAGGCGCTTGCGCAGCTGCTGCTCGATCTCGAAGCACTCCGGCGCAGCGAAGTCCTCGAGCTGAATGGCGCCGAAGGAGCTCTCGATGCCGGCGATGATCTCGACCACGCGCTTCGGGTCGGTCTCGGTCATGAGGATCGGCACACCGTTGATGCCGACGAGGTCGGCGAACAGCGCTGCCTTGCCCTCCATGACCGGCAGCCCCGCGAGCGGGCCGATGTTGCCGAGCCCGAGCACCGCGGTGCCGTTGGTGATGATGGCGACGGTGCGATCGAGGGCGGTGAACTCGTGCGCCGCCTCGGGGTCGTCGCGGATCGCGAGGCACACGCGCGCCACGCCCGGGGTGTATACGTCGCGCAGCGTCTGCACCGAGTTGATGGACTGGCTCGCGACGGTGCGGATCTTGCCGCCACGGTGGCGGTTGAACACCCGGTCGGACTTGCCCACGAAACGAGCGATCGGCAGCTGGCCGATGCGCTCGTATAGCGAACGGTCCGCCTCCTCGTCCATCTCGACGGTGATCTCCCACAGCGTTCTGCCCTGATCGCGCTTGAGGGCGCTCAGGTGCTCGATCGGCAGCCCGGCGTCCGCGATCACCTGCAGCACTTTGGCGAGGCTGCCCGGCTTGTGGATGGTCTCGATGACCAGAATCTCGGGAATCTTCATGCGAACCCCCCCGCCGCTATACGATACGCGCCCGCGCCCGCATTGGAGAGCCCTCCGTGGCCACAGCCGCCAAGACCCCGAAGTCCGCTACCCGGACGACCACGCTCGATCCGCTGGATCTCTTTGAGGTTCGCGCTCAGCTCACCGAGGAAGAGCGGCTGGTGCAGGATTCGGTCGCCCGGCTCGTGGACGAGGAAGTGCTGCCGGTCATACAGCGCTGCTTCGAGGAGCATCGCTTTCCGCGCGAGCTGATCCCGCGGCTCGCCGCCCAGGGCCTGCTCGGCTCCTCGATCAGCGGCTACGACTGCGCGGGCCTCAACGCCATCTGCTACGGGCTCATCTGCCAGGAGCTCGAGCGCGGCGACTCAGGCGTCCGCAGCTTCGTCTCGGTGCAGTCGTCGCTGTGCATGTATCCGATCTTCGCCTTCGGCTCCGAGGAGCAGAAGCAGCGCTACCTGCCGCGCATGGCGCGCGGCGAAGTGATCGGCTGCTTCGGGCTCACCGAGCCGCACGGCGGCTCGGATCCCGCGAACATGAAGACGCATGCCAAACGGCGCGGCAGCGACTGGGTGCTCAACGGCTCGAAGATGTGGATCACCAACGGCGCGATCGCCGACCTCGGCGTCATCTGGGCCATGACACCTGACGGCATCCGCGGCTTCCTCATCGAGAAGGGCACCAAGGGTTTCTCGGCGCCCGAGATCCATCACAAGTTCTCGCTGCGCGCCTCGGTGACCGCGGCGCTCTACTTCGACAACGTGGTCGTGCCGGACTCCCAGGTACTGCCCGGTGTCGTGGGCCTCAAGGGCCCGCTGTCCTGCCTCACACAGGCGCGCTACGGCATCGCCTGGGGGGTGATCGGAGCTGCGCAGGCGTGCCTCAGGCAGCTGCTCGACTACACCTCGAGCCGCGAGCTCTTCGGCCGGCCGCTCGCCGCCAATCAGACCATCCAGGTGCGCCTCGCCGACATGGCCCGCCGCATCACCACGGCGCAGCTGCTGGCGCTGCAGCTCGGGCGGATGAAGGACTCGGGCACCATGACGCCGGCGCACGTATCGCTCGCCAAGTGGAACAACTGCCGCATGGCGCTCGATGTGGCGCGCGACTGCCGCGACATGCTCGGGGGCGCCGGCATCAGCGCCGAATTCGCCCCCATCCGCCACATGCTCAACCTCGAGAGCGTCGTCACCTACGAAGGCACCGAGACCATCCATCAGCTCACGATCGGACGCGAGCTGACCGGCATCAACGCGTTCTGAGACGCCCTACTTCGTCACCGTCATCACCGCCGGGCTCACCAGGTAGAACGCGACCGAGAGCAGGATCAGATAGGCGAGCAGGATGAACGTCCAGCCCATGTTGTGGCGGATGACATCCCCTTCCTTGCGCACGAACTTGCTGGTCGAGACACCGACGCTCGCGGTCTGCGGCGCGACCGGCTTGCCGATCTCGGCGCCCACCGAGCTGAGCGACGGCAGCAGCAGCGGCGGCATGCCGAGCTGTGCGCCCACCAGCGCCTGGAACTTGCCGAACATCGTATTCGTCGAGGTGTTCGAGCCCGAGAGCGCGACACCGATGAAGCCGAGGATCGGGCAGACGATGACGAACGCGGTGCCGAGGCTCGAGAAACCCTTGGCGAGCGAGGCCGCCATCCCGGAGTAGTTGAAGGTCTGGGCGAGGCCGAATATGAACACCCCGACCAGCAGCGCACCCCACATCTGGTGGAAGCTGCGCCGTAATACCTCCCCTATCTGGCCGCTCTTGAGGCGGCCCATCGCAATGAGCAGCACCACCACGATGATCCAGACCGTGAGGATCGCGGTGCCCGCGATGTAGGGAGCGAAGTTGAAAGCCACGGTGACGGTCGGCTTGGCCGCGGTGCAGGTCGCGGCAAGCGCCGAGCAGCCGACGGCCTGCACCTTGAGCCAGCTGACTTTCGGCAGCGACGACCAGGGACCGGTCCAGGCCGCGACCACGACGAGCAGCACCACGAACGGCAGCCAGGCCTGCAGTACCTCGCCGAACGCGAGTCCGTGCCCCTGCGTCTGCCGGGCGGCGGCGGCATCGACCGGCACGCCGCCGTAACCGAGCACCGTCTTCGGCTGCCACACCTTGAGTAGCACCAGCAGCGCCGCGAAACACACGATGGCGCCCGCCACATCGGGCAGGTACGGCCCCCAAAAGCGCGCCACCGGGTACTGGCCGGCGATGTAGCCGAGCGAGCCCACGACCGCGAGCGGCCAGCCGCCTTTCATGCCCTCCTTGCCCGAGACCAGGTACAGGAGCACCCAGGGGGGCAGCAGCGCCAGTATCGCGACGATGGTGCCGACCGAGCCCGAGAGCGCGAGCAGCGGATAGTTGGTGACCGCGGCGAGCGCGATGATCGGCGCGCCGAGGGCGCCGTAGGAAACCGGTGCGTTGTTGGCGATCGCCGCGACGCGGATCGCGTTGAGGTCCGAGATGCCGAGCGAGATCAGGATCGGCGCCACCACCGCCCACGGATAGCCGAATCCGACCAGGCCCTCGAGCAGCGCACCGAACGCCCACGCGAACAGCATGGTCTGCACGCGCACGTCGAGGCTGCCCTTGCTGATGAGCCAGCGGCGGAAATTCTCGAACAGGCCGCTGACCGCCAGCGTGTTGAACAGCATCATGCCCCAGAAGGTTATCCAGTCGACGTTCCACACGCCGGTCGCCGCCCCATAGAAGTACGCGTGCGAGCCCTGGTCCATGGGCATCTTCCACACCCACAGCGCGAGGGCGAAGGTGATCACGGATCCGATCAGCGTCGCGAGCCACGCCGGCCAGCGGAACACCGCCAGCATGACCAGCAGCGCTACCACCGGGATCAGCGCCACGAGACACGTGAGCGTCAGATTGTCGAGCGGGTCGAGCACTTGGGTGAACATGCGTTATCCCCTCACTGGGCGGCGCGAGCGGCACGGCTGACGAGTCGCGGCGCTGTGGTTCTTGTGGTTGCGACTGCTCCTGGTGGAAAACACCAGCGCGTCCGGCGCTTGAGGGCGGCAACCTAGCACGTACGGGGGGAGCGGCTCAACGTGGCGCGTCGGCGCCGTCTGACCGGAGCGCCGCCGCTCCTCAGCGCGGCCACACCACGCTGCCGGCGAGCAGCATCAGGAGCGCGAGCCAGTTGACCAGCCCGTCCCAGCGGCAGGCTGCGGGCGGTGCGTCGGCCGCGGGCGTGGTGCGCGGTGCGTCCATGAGGTGTATTCCGCCCGCACGCGCTGGCTCGCCCGCGGCGCCAATCGGGCGCACGGGCGGCGAATCGTGGCGAAATGTGGCGGCGTGCGCGCGGCGCGGATTTTAGTGGCCTGGACCGCTTTAACCGGCGGCTGGGTTCGCGGTAGCCTGTTGGTGTCATGAAACGCCTGATCGCCATCGTCGAGGACGAAGCGGCCATCCGCGACAACTACGCCGCCGCGTTCGCGCGCGAGGGCTATGCGGTGCGCACCTACGCCAACCGTGCGCAGGCGATGAGCGCATTCGCCGCGCGCCTCCCGGATCTCGCCGTCATCGACATCTCGCTCGAGGACGAGCCCGAGGGAGGCTTCGAGCTGTGCCGGCAGCTGCGGGCGCTCTCGCCGGCGCTGCCGATCATCTTCCTCACCGCGCGCGACAGCGAGCTCGATGCGGTCTCGGGACTGCGGCTCGGCGCGGACGATTTCCTCACCAAGGACCTGAGCCTCGCGCACCTGTCGGCGCGCGTGAATGCGCTGTTTCGCCGCGTCGATGCGCTGCGCAAGCCGGAGCAGGCCGGGGATGTGCTGCAGCGCGGCCCCCTGACGCTCGACACCGAGCGCATGCAGGCGCAGTGGGACGGCAAAGTGGTCCTGCTGTCGCTCACGGAGTTCTGGATCGTGCACGCTCTCGCCCGCCACCCCGGCCACGTGCGCAACCGCCAGCAGCTCATGGACGCGGCCAACGTGGTGCTCGACGACAACACCATCACCTCGCACGTCAAGCGCATTCGCCGCAAGTTCCAGGGCGTCGATCCGCAGTTCGACGCCGTGCAGACCGTCTACGGCATGGGCTACCGCTGGGTCGAATAGCGTCCCGACGATGTCGCTGCGGTTGAAGCTGCTGCTGCTCGGCCTGCTCACACTGGTGCTGCCGTGGGCGGGCTGCCGTTACGCGCGCGAGATGGAATCGGCGCTGCGCGAGGGCGAGCAGACCTCCCTCGAGTCGGTGGCCGGGACGCTGGCAACCTCGCTCGAGGGGCGGGTGGATCTGCTCTACCGCGCGCCGGCCGGCTCCGAGCGCCCTGACACCGCCGCGCTGCTGAAGTCCGGGCCCTATGACCTGAAACCCGAGGCGCTCACCGCGGCGCCGCTCGTCGACGGTTACTCGGAGGACTGGCCGCGCGATCCGGCAGCCTGGGCCTGGTACGAGAAGGACGCCGCCCACCGCTTCGGCGTGCTCACCGGCGTATTCGAGCGCGTGCTCTATCTGCTGATCGAGGTGCGCGACGAGCACCCGGTGTTCGATGCGCCCGGCGCGAGCCCGCTCGATCCGCACGGCACCGGGGACCGCGTCTGGCTCGGCTTCCAGGACCCGGAGGGCACCGAGCGGCAGGTGTTCCTCGCGGCGACCGGCCCGGGCGCGGTC
>DASPOP010000014.1:0-2626 GCA_035625955.1 Steroidobacteraceae bacterium
GACGACCGGCAGCGACCACCAGGAGTCGAGGGGATAGGGCGGCCCGTGCGCAAGTCGCCAGGCAATCACCGCGTCGCGCACCACGCCCACGGAGTGGGTGTTGGTGATGAGGATGGGACCATCGAGAAAGCCCGACTCCTCGATCCAGGTCGTGCCGGTCATCTCGCCGTTGCCGTTCTGCGAGTACCAGCCGGCAAAGGCAAGGCGCTGCGTCGAGGCGGCTCCCAGCGGCAGCACGGCGGTGACGCCGGTGCGGATCGGACCCTTGCCGACGACGAGCTTGCCGTCGCCCGAGATCAGCGTGGTGTGCCCCACCAGCACCCCCTCCACATCGGTGATCGCATTCAGCGGCCCGGGCGTGCCATCGAAGGGTATGCCGAGGTCGCGGGCGCGCGGCTTGGGTGCGGCCGGCGCAGCGGCGGCCGCTGCAGCGGCACCGCACGCGCTACCGCCGGCCAGCAGTACGCTGAGCAGCGCGAGCGGGGGGAAACTCATCGCCAGGCGTGGCATCGTGGTCGTCTCCGGTCGCTTGTTTGTCGGTGCGGTCAGGCGCTGCTTGCCAGCGCATCGCGGCGCAGGCTGTAGCGCTTGTGCCACCAGTACACGCCGTACACCGGGACTCCCAGCGCGCACAAGGCCAGCGCCTGCTGCAGCGGCTTGCCGCCGATGCCGATCGAGACCCAGGCGCAATAGACGGCGGCGAGCACGGCGGCTGCGATCCAGCGCGCCTCGCGGGGTCCCGGCTTAGGCATCTGCCCCCGGCGCCAGAGCACCAGCACCGCCAGCGCGCAGCCGATGTAGATCGGCAGATTGGCGGCGGTCACCACCACGCTCATCAGAGTGAAGGCGCCGGCCATTGAGTCGTTGTAGTTCATGACCGTGATGATGCTGGCGAAGGCAGCGGTGAGCACGAAGCCCCACGTCGGAGCGCCGTGCGCGTTCACCCGGGCGAGCACCCGGGGGAAACCGCCGTGGCGCGCGAAGCTCACCGTGAGCTCGCCCAGTATGAGCGTCCAGCCGTTGAGACAGCCGAGGCCGCCGACGATGACGAATGCCGCCAGCAGCTTCGCCGAGCCGCCGCCGAGGAAGCGCGCGGTCAGGTCCGCGAACGGTGCATTCGATGCGGCCAGCTCCGGCTGCGGGATGAGCAGCATCGGCACGAGCGAGACGCAGATGTATATGAGCGCGACCAGCAGCGTGCCGATGAAGGTGGCGCGCGGAATGGTGCGGCCGGGGTCTCTCACCCGGCCCGCCGGCATCGCGGCGCTCTCGACGCCGAGCATGGCGTAGAGCGCCAGCGTCGACGCGGCGAGCACTCCGGAGAGGGATAGCGGCGTCGGCGGCACGTGCACCACCGCCTGCGTGTGGGGCGCGAAGCAGGCCCACACGCCGAGCGCGATGATGCCGAGCTGCGGCACGAGCTTCAGCACCGTAGTCAGCACCTGCACCCAGCCGGCGGTGCGCGCGCCGAGAATGTTGATCAGCACGAACAGCCACACCAGCGACACCGCCGTGGCGGCGGCGAGCGTGTGGTTGACGCCGAGCTCGGGAAAAAAGACCGATAAATAGCCGGTCACGCCGGTGGCGAGCACGGCATTCGTCACCCAGGTGGATATCCAGTAACACCACATGAGCACGAAGGCGGCGAAGCCGCCGAAGGCGCGCGCCGTGTAAGCATACGGGCCATCGTCGTCCGGGAACGCGCGTGCCAGTCCCGCAAACACCCAGGCGATGAATACGCAGCCGACCGTGGTGATCAGCCAGGCAGGGAGCGCGTTCATGCCATAGGGGGCGAGCGAGGCCGGCAGCATGAAGATGCCGACGCCGATCGTGTTGCCGACGACCAGTGCCGTGCACATGGTCGTGCCCAGGGCGCGGATATTGTCGACTGCTGCGGGCATGTGCTGCGGCCTTCTCAGCTCATGGCCAGCGCTTCTTTGAGCGCCGGCTCGAGCAGTGTCAGCGCCTCGTCCACGTGGCTGCGGTCGATCATGAGCGGCGGAATGAAGCGCACGGTGCTCGCGCCGCAGGAGAGCAGCAGCAATCCATGATGGAAGGCCCGCGTCAGCACCGCGTCGCAGACCTTCTTCGCGGGCGCACGGCTCGAGCGGTCGGTGACCAGCTCCATGCCGATCATGAGACCCTTGCCGCGGACGTCGCCGATGCAGGGGAAGCGCTGCTGCAGCTCGCGCAGGCGCCCGATGAAGTACTCGCCCACCGCGGCCGCGTTGGCCGCGTACTCGCGCTCCACCAGCTCGAGCGTCGCCAGCGCCGCCGCGCAGCACAACGGATTGCCGCCGAAGGTGTTGCCATGCGCTCCGCGTTTCCACTTTTCCATGTGGCTGCGGCGCGCGACCACGAGCCCCATCGGCAGCCCCGAGGCGAGGCCCTTGGCGAGCGTCATGATGTCCGGTGACACGCCCCAATGCTGGCTGGCGAACATCTTGCCGCTGCGCCCGATGCCGCACTGCACCTCATCGAAGATCAGCAGGATGCCGTGGCGGTCGCACAGCGCCCGCAGGCCGGGGAGAAAGCTGTCGGGCGGCACGAGATAGCCGCCTTCGCCCTGGATCGGCTCGACCACGATCGCGGCGACCTCGCCCGGCGGGACGTTGCTCTGGAACAG
>DASPOP010000015.1:0-3380 GCA_035625955.1 Steroidobacteraceae bacterium
GATCTCGGGAGTCATGAGCAACCTGTTTCTCGTCGCGGGCGGGGTGCTGCGGACACCGCGGCTCGATCGCTGCGGAGTTGCCGGCATCATGCGGCAGGTGGTGCTGCGCGAGGCCGCGCGCGCCGGTATCGCGGCCGAGGAGGCCGGGCTCGATGACGCGGATCTCGCGCGCACGCGCGAGCTCTTTCTCACCAGCGCCGTGATCGGCTTGCGCCCGGTGCGCTCGGTGGACGGGCGGTCCTGCGAGGTCGGTGCCCTGACCCGGGAGCTGCAGCGGCGTCTCGCGGCGCTGCTCGCGGAGGCGGCGGATGGCTGAGCGCGCCGAGCTCGCGCGCCGCTGGCTGCGCCGCGCGGCGCTGGCCGCCGCCCTGCTGGTGGTCGTGCTGGGAGTGGCCGCCACCCTCGTGCATGACTGGCTCAAGCGCGAGTATCTCGCGCCCGGGCCGGCCGCCTCGGCGGCGCGCATCCGGGTGGAACCCGGGTCGAGCGTGCGCGCCGTGCTCGCGCGGCTCGAGAGTCAGGGCGTCGTGCACAACGCGCGCGCGGTCGTGTGGTATCTGCACCTGCGCGCCGAGCAGCCGCGGATGCAGGCAGGCACCTACGAGATCCCGCCGCACTCGACTCCCGAGCAGATCATCACGATGTTCGAGGAGGGCAAGGTGCTGCTAGAGCAGCTGACGGTGGTCGAGGGCTCGACCTTCGGGGATTTCCTCGAGCTGCTCTCGCACGAGCCCGACGTGACGCACACGCTCGCCGGCAAGACTCCCGCCGAGGCGATGGTTGCCCTCGGACGCGCGGGTGAGAACCCGGAAGGGCGCTTCTTCCCCGATACCTATCGCTTCGCGGCGAACACCGCCGATGCGGTGGTCTTGGGCGTGGCTTACGAGAAGATGAGCCAGGAGCTCGCCGCGGCCTGGAGTGCCCGCAGCCCGACGCTCCCTTTCGACAGTCCGACCCAGGCACTCATCCTCGCCTCGATGGTCGAGAAGGAGGCGCAACTGAAGTCCGAGCGGCGGCGCATCGCGGGGGTGTTCGTGGCGCGCTTGCGCAAGGGTATGCGCCTGCAGTCGGATCCGACGGTGATCTACGGCCTCGGGGCGAAGTACGACGGCCAGATCCACACCCGCGACCTCCTGGCCGACACGCCGTACAACACTTACACGCGTTCCGGGCTCCCGCCGGCGCCGATCGCGCTTCCGGGACGTGAGTCGCTGATGGCCGCGGTCCAGCCCGACGAGACCGGCGAGCTGTACTTCGTCGCGAGCGGCCTCGGCGACGGCGCGCACCATTTCTCGAAGACGCTGCAAGAGCATAATTCCGCGGTGCAAGCCTATCTCGCACGGTTGCGCCAACAGCGCGCCGCAGACAGGGCTCCGGCGCCACCGCCGCCCGCCGCCGTAGCGACGGCCAAGCCCATGGCAAAGAGGGCCCCGCAACGGACCGCGCCGGCGGGCGCGGGCACTCACCCATGACCGGCCGATTCATCACGCTCGAGGGCATCGAGGGCGCGGGCAAGTCGACCATCGCCAAGTTCGTGCTCGGCTGGCTGGCGCGGCGGCAGATTCCCGGCCGGCTGACGCGCGAGCCGGGCGGCACGCCGCTCGCCGAGCGCATCCGCCAGCTCGTGCTCGAACGGGGTGCGGAGCCCCTGTCCCCGGTGACCGAGACGCTCCTCATGTTCGCCGCGCGCGACCTGCACCTGCAGCATGTCATCCGCCCGGCGCTCGCGCGCGGCGAGTGGGTGGTGTGCGACCGCTTCACCGATGCGACGCGCGCTTATCAGGGGAGCGGCCGGGGCGTCGACCCGGGCCTCATCGACTCGCTCGCCGCCGCCGTCCACGGCGGACTGGCGCCCGATTGCACGCTGCTGCTCGACCTGCCGGTGAGCGTCGGGCTCAGCCGGGCGCGCGGGCGAGGGACGGGCGAGTCCGATCGCTTCGAGGCCGAGACCCAGGCCTTCTTCGAGAAGGTGCGCTCGGGCTACCTCGAGCTCGCGCGCTGCGAACCCGAGCGCTTTCAAGTGATCGACGCGACCGCCCCGCTCGAGGCGGTGGAGGCGCGGGTCGAGCACATCCTCGAGGATCTCGAGGATCTCGCATGAGCGAGCCGGCTGCCGTCACGCCGCCGTGGATCGCGCCCGCGACGTCGGCGCTGCTCGCCGCCCTCCGTTCCGGCCGCTTGCCCCATGCGCTCCTCATCCACGAGTCGCCGGGCGCCGGTGGCGACTGGCTCGCGCACTGGGCCGCGCGCCTTGTGCTGTGCGAGCGATCCGAGGCTCCCTGCGGACAGTGCCGGGCATGCCGCCGGGCGCTCGCCTGGCAGCATCCGGACCTCACGCGGGTGGCGCCGCTAGAGGACTCGCGGCAGATTCGCATCGAGCAGGTGCGCGAGCTCGCCGCCGAACTCGCGCTCACCAGCCACGCGGGGGGCTACAAGGTCGGCGTCCTCACGCCCGCCGATTCCATGAACCGCTTCGCCGCCAACGCGTTGCTGAAGACCCTCGAGGAGCCGCCGGCGCGCACGCTCCTCGTGCTGGTGGCGAGTCAGCCGTCGCGGCTGCCGCCGACGGTCCTGAGCCGCTGCCAGCGGCTGACGGTGCGTGCACCGGCGCGCGCGGAGGCCGTCGGCTGGCTCACCGAGGTGCGCGGCAAGGGCGCCTGGGACGCGGCGCTCGAGACGCTAGGGGAGGCGCCGATGCTGCTCCTGCAGGCGGACCCCGAGCCGCTGGCGCAGATCGGCGACGAAATGCGCCGGACCCTCGAGACGCTCGCGGCCGGCGGGGCGGATCCGCTCGCAACCGCGGAGCGCTGGGCGCGGAACGAGCTGCCGCTGCGGCTGCGCTGCTTTGAGAATTGGCTCACAGAACGCATCCGCCGCGCCCAGGGCGCGGGCAACTTAATGCCAGAAGTGCGTGCTGGCCCCTACTTGCCAGAGACCCAGGCGTTCTTGAATATACGCGAGCTGTTCGGGCTCCTGGATGAGGTCCGGGAGCTAAGGACTGCGCTCGATGTGGCGCTTAACCGCGCACTGGCGCTCGAGGCTCTGTTACGGCGGCTGGCACCCCGAAGTGCCGGTGCCGCAGCATAAGGAACACGGATGCACGCACGACCGGTACAGATAACGGGTGGGGAAAGGACCGTGAGAGCGGGCGCGAACAAGCCAGGTCTGTTGACGCTCACCATCAAGGACAAGAGCGCGCTGTACCTTGCCTACATGCCGTTCGTAAAGAACGGCGGGCTGTTCATTCCGACCAACAGCAACTACCGCCTCGGCGACGAGGTGTTCATGCTGCTGAACCTCATGGGCGAGGACGAGAAGCTGCCCGTGGCGGGGCGGGTGATCTGGGTCACCCCCAAGGGCGCGCAGGGCAAGCGCACCGC
>DASPOP010000016.1:0-2676 GCA_035625955.1 Steroidobacteraceae bacterium
GCGGAGGAGCTCGAGAAGGCGCACGTTCCGACGCTCTATCGGGTCCACGGCACGCCGGAGGACGAGAAGCTCGAGCGGCTCGTCACCACCCTGAGGGCACTCGGGATCGAGGCACAAGTGCCCAAGACCGTCAGCACGCGCGATCTGCAGGCGATCGCCCGGCGAGTGCCGGACGCTTCCGAGCGCGCCTTCGTGGAGTCACTGGTCGTGCGCGCCATGCCGCAGGCGATCTATCAGCCAACGAACATCGGGCACTTCGGTCTCGCGCTCACCCACTACGCGCATTTCACCTCGCCCATTCGCCGCTACCCGGACCTGGTGGTGCACCGGACGCTGAAGAGCCTGATCGGCGCCAAGGGCGGAGCGGCGGTGCGTTACGTGCCGACCGAGCTCGGCGCGCTCGGCGAGAGCACCTCGCGCCTCGAGAAACGCGCAGACGAGGCGGATCGCTACGTCTCGACGTTCCTCAAATGCACCTATTTGAAGGAGCGCATCGGCCAGACCTTCCGCGGCCTCATCACGACGGTGGTGGAGTTCGGCTGCTTCGTGCAGATTCTCGAGACGTCAGTCGATGGCCTGCTGCATCTCGACAATTTGAGCGACGATCAGTACGTCATGGAGGACGACGGTCACGCCTGGCGCGGCCGGCGCAGCGGGCGGCGCCTGCGCACCGGCAGTCACGTGCGGGTGGTGGTCACGGCGGTCAACCCGATCGAGGGCCTGGTCGACCTCGGGCTCGCGGAAGAGGATTAGGCGCGCGCGAGAGGGTGCGGCGATGAAGAGCGCGGAAACGATCTTCGGCCTCCACCCGGTGCGTATCATGCTCGAGCGCCATCCCGAGCGCGTGCTCAGCGTGCGCCTCGCCGAGCGGCGCGACGACCCGCGGGTGCGCGCCATCGAGGAGCTGGCGCGCAAACGGCAACGGCCGGTCGAGCGTATCGACGCTCATGCGCTCAAGCGCCTCCTCGGCGACGTCGTGCATCAGGGCGTGGCGGCGGAGATCACGCCGCTCCCGCCCTGGAGCGAGGACGAGCTGCTGGCAGCGCTACAAAGTGCGCCGGCGCCGCTGCTCCTCGCGCTGGATGGCGTGCAGGACCCGCACAACCTGGGCGCCTGCCTGCGCACCGCGGACGCCTGTGGCGTGCTGGCGGTGATCGTGCCCAGGGATCGCGCGGCGCAGCTCACACCCGCGGCGCGCAAGGTCGCCGCGGGAGCTGCAGAGACGACGCCGGTGGTGGCGGTGACCAATCTCGTGCGAAGCCTCAAGCTCCTCAAAGAGGCGGGCCTCTGGGTGGTGGGAGCGGACGCCACCGCTGAGAAGAGCGCGGATGCAGTTGACCTCAAGGGCTCCGTAGCGCTGGTGCTCGGCGCCGAAGGGGCCGGACTGCGGCAGCTCACGCGGCAGAACTGCGACTTCCTGGTGCGACTGCCGCAGCTCGGCGCTGTGGAAAGTCTCAATGTATCGGTGGCCGCCGGTATGCTTCTCTATGAGGCCGCACGCCAGCGCGGCAGCTGGCAACGGCAGGAGTGACATCCGTGGACTTCGAATTCAGCCGGAAGACGAAAGAGTACCTCGGGCGCCTCGGCGCCTTCATGGATACGCATGTGTATCCGAACGAGCAGCGCTACCGCGAGGAGCTCGACCGTGGCGGCCGCTGGGAGGAGCCGCCGCTCATCGGCGAGCTGCAGCAGAAGGCGCGGGCGCAGGGGCTGTGGAACCTGTTCCTGCCCGATTCGACTCATGGTGCCGGGCTCAGCAACCTCGAGTACGCGCCGCTTTGCGAAGTGATGGGACGCGTCGTCTGGTCACCGGAGGTTTTCAACTGCGCCGCCCCCGACACCGGCAACATGGAGACGCTCGAGCGTTACGCCACGCCCGAGCAGAAAAAGCAGTGGCTCGAACCGCTCCTCGAAGGGAAGATCCGCTCGGCCTTCGCCATGACCGAGCCGCGCGTCGCTTCGAGCGATGCCACCAACATCGAGAGCTCGATCGTCCGTGACGGCGACTCTTATGTGATCAGCGGCCGCAAGTGGTGGACGTCGGGGGCGGGGAGTGCGCGCTGTCGCCTGTTCATCTTCATGGGCAAGACCGACCCCGGCGCACACCGGCACCGCCAGCAGTCGATGATCCTGGTGCCGCGCGAGACGCCCGGCATCACGATATTGAGGAACCTGCCGGTGTTCGGCTACGACGATGCGCCGCACGGGCACATGGAGATCGACTTCCGCGATGTGCGCGTGCCGGTCGCGAACCTCCTGCTCGGCGAGGGGCGGGGCTTTGAGATCGCGCAGGGGCGCTTGGGTCCCGGGCGCATTCATCACGCGATGCGGCTGATCGGCGTGGCCGAGCGCGCGCTCGAGAAAATGTGTCGCCGCGTCAAGGCGCGCACCGCTTTCGGACGGCCGATCGCCGAGCAGTCGGTGACGCTCGAGCGCATCGCGGAGTCGCGCATCCGCATCGATCAGGCGCGGCTCCTCGTGTACAAGGCCGCATACCTCATGGACACGGTCGGCAACAAGGCGGCGCGCGCCGAGATCGCCATGATCAAGATCGCCGCCGCCGATGCCGCCTGCCAGGTGACCGACTGGGCGATCCAGGCGCACGGCGCGGCGGGCGTTTGCGACGACTTCGAGCTGGCGAAGGCCTACGCGCACGCGCGCACCATCCGTCTCGCC
>DASPOP010000017.1:0-2035 GCA_035625955.1 Steroidobacteraceae bacterium
AGGCTGCTGTCCGGTGGGGCCACACGGAGCGCAACCCCGCCAAGTTGGCGGGCCGCAATCGGCAGCCTGCACCACGTGGAGTCCGTGTCTACTCGATCGCTGAGCTAGAGGCCATCGCTGCCGAGCTGATATGGAGAGCCGTTTGTCAAGGGGTGCGTGTGAATTTCTCGCATTTCGCGTTAGATGGCTTGAGAGGTGTGTGGTCGGCTGGGTCGGTGGCGGTCCGGCGTGCTGTGCGCGACGCGGGTCAGGCTGATATGCGCGGATCCGGGTGGCCGCAGGACCATGGTTCGTCGTGGGGTGCCGCTGTCTAACATCGGGCGTGGCCGTTGCCCTTGATGGGGGCGCGGGTTGCTCATAGCTCGATCGCGGGTTCCCCGCGCGTGCCGGGCCGCCACCGACCCAGCCGACGGATGGAGTGCGTTGGAATCTGGTGGTGTTACTCGACTTGGCAGATCGCCCAGCAGAATCCGGCGAGTTCGCGGGCGGCGGCGACTGCAATAATCACGCGGCGCTTGGCGCGTTGTTCGAGGCGCGTCCAGGTGCGGTGCAGCCGGCGCTGCGCCGACCAGGCGATCGCGGTCGCTTCGGCTGGCCGGCCTGCTTGGCGGTCCTTGAGCTTGGTGCCGATCGCCGGCTGTTTGCGGTAGTGCCAGGCTGCCTCGACCAGCAGCCGCCGGGCATGGCGTGAGCCGGTCTTGGTGATCTGACCGAGCCGCCGCTGCTCGCCGGTGGTGTTCTCCCAGGGGACCAGCCCGACGTAGCTCATCAACTGCTCGGCGCGGCCGAAGCGCTCGAAGTCGCCGACCTCGGCGCACAGCCCGACGGCGGTCAGCGTGTCGACACCGCGCAGGCACCGCAGCCGCCCAGCCTGCACCTCCCATGGCGAGCCGGGCAGCGTCTGAACGATCTCGCGCTCGAGCTGCTCGCGACGGTGACAGAGCGCGTCGATCGCGCCCTGGACGTCGCTCAGCGTCGTCTGCGCCGCCGGCCACTGCAATGACACCGTCGCCAGCCAGTCACGGTGACGCTGCGTCCACGCCTTGCCGTCATCGAAGTGGATCCCGTGGCGCAAGAGCAGCTTCGAGAGCCGGTGGCGGCAGCGCATCAGATCGGTGCGCACCGCCTCGCGGGCGCGCACCAGGTCGCGCAGCGCTTCCTCCTCGGCGCCCGGCACCCGCACCGGATGAAGCTTGCCCGCCAGCAGCAGCCGCACCAGATGCTCGGCATCACGGCGGTCGGTCTTGATCCTGTCCCCGGACGCGCGCGGGATCTTCGACGGCGCCGCGACCACGCACCCGACGCGGCGCTTTGAGAGCTCCCGCGCGAGCCCGTACCCGGTCGGACCGGCCTCATACGCGACCCGCACCGGCCTCGGCAGGCCCGCGCAGAATGCCGCCGCCGACCCGATCTCGCCGTTCATCCTGAAGTACGTCAACTCCCCGGTCTCGGCGTCAAGGACCGCCGCCACGATCTTCGTGGCGTGCACGTCCAAGCCGACGAACGTTCTAGCCTTCGCCATGGCTGGCTCCTCCTATGTGGTTGTGGGCCGCCGCGCGGGGTCCAGTCGCGCGGCACGAAACATCCCCCACGACCACCGCGGGGGATCCGGCCTTTCTAGCGCTCAGGCCGGACGGACCGACAATCCATATGGTCTAACGGAGCGATGCAGTTCCGCTGACAAGCCTGCGTTCCGGATCCACCTCAAGCTGCCCGACGTGTTCCGGGGCGCGCGCGTTGCCGGTCGCCCCTGGGTTTGGCAACGATCGGGACCAGCTCCGCCGCGGGGACTCTGCCCCGCCTTGGCGACGCGGGGGGCATGTCTGGACTTCCGCTCGTGCCGCGAGCAACGGTGAGCCGGGCTCTGGATCTGAGCTGAGGCTTGCGTCCCGTCCGCTGCGAGAGCGAGGACCTTCACCACCGCATTCGTGAAAGACCGACAGTGCTTCCGTGATCCGGCATGATCGGGCCCGCTGCCGCTCGTGTAGCCGGAGCGGCAACGCGCCGGTCAGGCTCGCGCTCACTTGTGGAACGC
>DASPOP010000018.1:0-3428 GCA_035625955.1 Steroidobacteraceae bacterium
ATCTCGGTCGGTATGCCCATCATGTTGTAGGCGACCGCCGAGAACCAGTCGAGGTTGGCGAACATCTTCTTGGTCTCGCGCATCACCGCCTCGATGCGGTCGGCGATCTCGAAGCGGCGCAGGTCGCCCGCCGCACCCGCCAGGTGCCGCGCGATTTCCTTGATCACCTCGTTGCGGGGATCGGCGAGCGTGTAGACCGGGTGGCCGAAGCCGATGACGACTTCCTTGTTCGCTACTCGCGCCCGGATGTCGGCCTCGGCCTGATCCGCCGACTCGTAGCGCTGCTGGATCACCAGCGCCGTCTCGTTGGCGCCGCCGTGCTTCGGTCCCCGCAGCGCGCCGATCGCGCCCGCGATGCAGGAGTAGAGATCGGAGCCCGTGCCGGCGATGACGCGCGCCGCGAAGGTCGAGGCGTTGAATTCGTGCTCGGCGTAGAGAATCAGCGAGGTGTGCATCGCCCGCACCCAATCGGCGGGCGGCGGGCGCCGGTGCAGCAGGTGCAGGAAGTGCGCGCCGATCGAGTCATCGCCGGTCTCGGTGTGGATGCGCTCGCCCGAGTGGCTGAAGTGATACCAGTAGGTGAGCATCGAGCCGAGAGATGCGATCAGCCGGTCGGCAATCTCGCGCGCCCCGGCGGCGAGGTGCTCATCCTTCTCGGGCAGGATGCACCCCAGGGCCGACACGCCGGTGCGCAGCACGTCCATGGGATGCGCTGCGGCCGGCAGGGCCTCGAGCACCGTGCGCACCGCCGCCGGCAGCCCGCGCAGCGTCTTGAGGCGCGTCTGGTAGCCGGCGAGCTCGGCGCTGGTGGGGAGCTTGCCGTAGATCAGCAGGAAGGCGATCTCCTCGAACTCGCATTTCCCGGCGATCTCGAGGATGTCGTAGCCGCGGTAGTGCAGGTCGTTGCCGGTGCGTCCGACGGTGCACAGAGCGGTGTTGCCGGCCAGCACCCCCGAGAGTGCCACGGACTTCTTCGGCTTGAGCGGGGTGGTGTCGTTCATGGCTTGCTTCCGAACAGCTCGTCGAGCTTCTTCTCGTACTCGTGATAGCCGAGCACCTCGTAGAGCTCAGCGCGCGTCTGCATGTAGGGCACGACGCTCTTCTGCGTGCCCTCGCGGCGGATCGCTCCGTACACCACCTCGTGAGCCTTGGCGGCGGCACGGAACGCCGACAGCGGATAGAGCACCAGCCGCACCCCGGCAGCGCCGAGCTCGGTGAGCGTGAACAGCGGCGTCTGGCCGAACTCGGTGATGTTGGCGAGCACCGGGACGCCGCAGCGGGCGGCGAACTGCCGGTACTCATCGAGGCTCTTCAGAGCCTCGGCGAAGATCATGTCGGCGCCGGCGGCGACGTAGAGGCAAGCGCGCTCGAGCGCGGCGCCGAGCCCCTCGACCGCGAGCGCATCGGTGCGCGCCATGATGACGAAGGCCGGATCGGTGCGCGCATCGACGGCGGCCTTCAGGCGGTCGACCATCTCGCCGGCCGGCACCAGTGCCTTGCCGGGCCGGTGGCCGCAGCGCTTGGCGGACACCTGGTCCTCGAGATGCATGCCGGCGGCCCCGGCGCGGATCAGGTCGCGGCAGGTGCGGGCGATGTTGAAGGCGCTGCCGAAACCGGTGTCGGCGTCGACCAGCAGCGGCAGCTCGCACTTGCCGGTGATGCGCCGCACATCCTCGCAGACGTCGTTGAGAGTCGTGACCCCGAGGTCCGGCAGCCCGAACGAGGCGTTCGCGACCCCGGCGCCCGAGAGATACAGGGCGCGAAAGCCGGCGCGCTGCGCGAGCAGCGCCGCGTAGGCGTTGATGGTGCCGATGACCTGCAGCGGACGCTCCGCCTCGACGGCGGCCCGCAGGCGCGCTCCGGCGGTGGGTGCTCGATCCGACATGGGCGACCTCGAAGCGGGACAGCCATTCTATACGCGGCCCGCGGCCGCGGGCCAGTAAGGGAACCTACTCATCGGTAGGATTATCGGCAGGTTTGCAGCCGCCGCCGCGGCGAGCGCCGCCGTCAGCCGATCTTCACCAGGGTGCGCCCGGTGACGCTGCCGGCGAGATAGTCGGGGAAGGCCTGCGGCAGCTGCTCGAAGTCGATGGTGCGGGTGACGATGCGCGCGAGCTGGCGCGGCCGGAGGTCGGTGGCGATGCGCTGCCACACGGCGAGGCGCCATTCCCGGCGGGTGGCGGAGGAGTTGATGCCGAGGAGCGCGACCCCGCGCAGGATGAACGGCATGACGGTCGTCTTGAGCTCGGGCGAGCTGGCGAGCCCGATGCTGGCGATGTTGCCCCAGAAATCCACGGTGCGCGTGAGCCACGTGAGCACCTCGCCGCCGAGATTGTCGATCGCGCCGGCAAAGCGCGCGGCCTCGAGCGGCCTGCTGCCTAAGTCGAGGCTCTTGCGGTCGAGCACTTCGGAGGCGCCGAGCGCCTTCAGGTACCCGGTGGCGTCCGCCTTGCCGCTCACCGCGATCACTTTATAGCCGCGGGTCGCGAGCATATCGACGGCGACGCTGCCGACGCCCCCGCTGGCGCCCGTTACCGCGATCGGGCCCCCGGCGGGGTCCTGGCCGTTCTGTTCCATGCGGTGAATGGCCAGCGCCGCGGTGAAGCCCGCGGTGCCGAGCGACATGGCGGTCTGCGCGTCGAGGCCCGCGGGCATGGGGATCACCCAGTCGCCGGGTACGCGTGCGAACTGCGCGTAGCCGCCGTCGTGCGTCTCGGACAGCCCGCAGCCCGTCACCAGCACCGCATCGCCGGGCTTGAAGCGCGCATCGCTCGAGCTCTCGACGGCACCGGCGAGATCGATGCCGCCCACCAGCGGGTAGCGGCGCAGGATCTTGCCGGCGCCGGTGGCGGCGAGCGCGTCCTTGTAGTTGATTCCCGAGCAGGCGACGCGGATCACGACCTCGCCTGCTCCCAGGTCATCGAGCGTCAGATCCTCGAAGCGCGCGGCGATCCGGCCGCCCTCGGAATGAATGCGGAATGCCTTGAAGGGTTTCATGACTTTCGCTCCCTGCCGCGGTCGAGCCAGGCGATGAGTCCCTGGGTGTTGAGCTCGAGGTCGTTCTCGAGCGCGCGCTCGAGCGCGCCCTCATCGAGCGTGCTGCCCTCGCGCCGCGCCAGAGCGACCCAGAGCGCGAGCATGTCGGCACGGATCGCGGCCGCGCGATCAGCCGCGTGCGCGTGCCGGCGGGCGATGCCGGCAAGCTCGCCGATCTGTGCCTTGAGCAGCTCGGCCAGCCGTGGCACGCCGGTCACGCGGCTGAAGTGCATGAGGTAGATCGACTCGGGGCGGTAGCTCAGCATCCGGTCGATCGAGGCCAGATGCTGCTCGGGATCGAACTGCGTCGGCACCGTCGAGGGGGTGATGAAGCTGCCGCGCGCCGTGGCGAGCGGGGGATAGGAGATGCCGAAGGTGTCGCCGCTGAAAAT
>DASPOP010000019.1:0-2420 GCA_035625955.1 Steroidobacteraceae bacterium
CACCAGCAGCGACCCGATGTCGCGCACCGCATCCTCACGCAGCTCGCCGTTGTCGAGCGCGAGGAAGCCCTTGCCGTAGCCGGATGAGCCGCGCACGTTGGGCGCGACCACCGCAATCCCGAGCTCGTTCACGAGGAACTGGATGAATGGGTCCCAGCCGGGTCGGAACTGCGACTCGGGTCCGCCGTGGATATCGATGACCACCGGACAGTGGACCGCGTTGCGCGGCCGGTAGACGTAGGCCGAGAGCAGCCGCGGGTGGCCGGCGACGCGATCCCACGTGGGATAGTGGATGAGCTCGGGGGCCACCAGGTTGCGGCCGTCGAGCGGCCCCGGCTCGCTCCGCGTCCAGCGCTCGAGCCGCTGCCTCTCGAGATCCCAGGACCAGACGTCGCGCGGCGCCCCGGCGGATTCCACCGACAGGCCGAGCCGGTGCCCGGCGCGGTCGAAGAGCACGCGCGTGATCTCGCCCTCGGGGAGCCCGGCGGGCGAGATTTCCGCGTGCGTCTGCGTGTCGAGCAGTGTGAGGTGGCTGCGCCCATCCTGGTTCACGACGTAGGCTACATAGCGCCCGTCGGGGCTGGCATCGAACTCCTCGACGTCCCAGCCGAGCTCGGGCGTGATGCGGCGCGCCTGATGCGTCACCGGATCGACGAGCCTCAGCGCGAGGAACTCGCCGTCCTCGTCGGAGAGCACGTACACCCCGCGGCCGCCGGGGGCGAACTTCGCCGCGCGAATGCCGATCCTGTGGCCACTGGTATCGAGCGGCGTCAGCGCGCCCGTCGCGACATCCGCCACGTACAGATAGCTCTCGCTGACCGAGAGGTAGCGCCACACGAGCAGCCGCGCATCGTCCGCTGACCAGTCGAGCGGATACCAGGCGTCCTGCTTGCCGCCGACCACGAGCTGCGGTGCGGCGCCGCTCGTGACGTCGGCGACGTACACGTCGTAGCTGACACCGTCGCGGTCGTTGCCGTAGAAGGCGACGCGCTTGCCGTCGTGGGCCCAGACGGGGCTGCCGTGGATGTAGTCGCCGTGGGTGAGCTCGCGCACGTTGCCCTCGGCGGAGCGGTAGTAGACCTGCGCGTTCTCGTTCCCGCCCTGGTCCCTGAGGAACACCAGGCCGCCACCGCCGTCCGCCGCCCGGGCGACGTTGACCGGCTCGGCGTAGAACGTGAGCTGCTCGCGCGCCGCCATGGGAGAGGCGACCCGGTGCAGCTGCTCGGTGTCGCTGAAGCGGGTCGCGATGAGGAGCGAGCCGTCGGGCAGCCAGTCGAGCAGCGTCGCCTGGCGCGACTGCAGGTAGCGTTGCAGGCGCACGCCGAGCGCGGCATCGGGTGGAGGAATGTTGTCGAACAGCAGGTTGCCGCGCTCTCGGCGCGGCAGCAGCGGCGGCATCGACACGGGCGGCGGCACGGCGGGCTGCACCGCCGCGGGCTGCACCGCCGCGGGTTGCATCGGCGCGGGCTGCACCGCCGCGGGTTGCACCGGCGCGGGTTGCACCGGCGCCGACTGCGCCGGCGCGGGTGGCTCGCCGGGTTCGCCTGGTTCGACGGGCTCAGCGGAAGGCTGCGGCGGCTGCGCGGGCGGCGTGGGCTCCGGCAAGGCGGCCTGCCTTGCCATCGCCGCGACGCCGGCGGCGACAGCGAGGGCCGCCGCACACGCCAGCAGAACGCAACCGAAAGCACTACGGGCTCGAGTCATGTGTCTACGCTAGCGTACGGGTTACGATGTGTACACGCATGGGCGACGCTCCGGTCAAGCCAACGATCTATCGCCACCCTCACGGCATCTACGCAATCGATGCCGAGTATCTCTATTCGGGGCACGCGGCGGCACATTTGATCGAGGACTCCGGTTCCGCCGCCTTCGTCGACGTCGGCACCAACGACTCGGTGCCGTACCTGCTCGCCGCGCTCGCCGCGCTCGGCATCGCGCGCGAGTCGGTCGAGTACGTCCTGCTCACGCACGTGCATCTCGATCACGCCGGCGGCGCCGGAGCGCTGATGCGCGAGCTTCCCAACGCGCAGGCCGTGCTGCACCCGCGCGGCGCGCCGCACATGATCGATCCCTCGAGGCTGGTCGCCGGGTCGAAGGCCGTGTACGGCGCAGAGCGCTTCGCGCAGTTTTACGGCGAGCTCGTGCCCATCCCGCGCGAGCGGGTGCGGGTGGCCGCCGACGGAGAGCGCATCGCCCTGGGTGCCCGCACGCTCGAGCTCATCCATACGCCCGGCCATGCCATGCATCACTACGCGGTAGTCGATGCCGCGCATGCCAGTATTTTCAGCGGCGACACCTTCGGCATCTCCTATCCCCCGCTCGCCACGGCGCGCGGCAGCTTCATCACCCCCTCGACGGTGCCGACGCAGTTCGATCCCGAGCAGCATCTGGCCTCGATCGACCGGATGCTGAGCTACCGC
>DASPOP010000020.1:0-6010 GCA_035625955.1 Steroidobacteraceae bacterium
CCCACACGAAGCGGTTCATGCCTTTGCGCGCGGGCAGCGTATCGGTCGGCTGAATCAGATCGGGCCATTCAGGCGGCTGCTCGGCGACCTTACCCTTGGCGCTCGAGAGATGGCGCACAGCGGTGCCGGAAGGCTCGGCGATCTCGAGCGTCACGGGACCGGCCGGATCGGCGGGCAGGTAGTAGTCGATGAGCACTCCGGCCGGCGGGTTCTCGCCCGAGGGCGGACGCCTGTCGACCGCGTCGGGATAGTAGAGCCGATAGGCCTTCTGCGGCGCGTAGAGATAGGCGCCCGAGGCGGCCGCAGCCGCCCCGACCTGGCGCAACGGCGTCACGTTGCCGAGAATCCAGAAGGAGCGCCCATGGGTTGCGATCGCGAGATCGTCGCCGCTCACGGCCAGGTCGTGAACCGGGGAGCGCGGCAGATTGAGCTGCAGGCTCTGCCAGTGCTGCCCGGCATCGAAGGAGACGAACACGCCGGTCTCGGTGGCGGCGTACAGCAGCTCGCGCTGCACCGAATCCTCGCGCACGGCGTGCACGAAGGAGCCATCGGGAAGGCCCGCGTCGATGCGCGTCCAGCTGCGCCCGCCGTCGCGGGTCATGAAGGCGTAGGGCTTCACGTCGTCGAGCTTGTGCCGGTCCACGGCCACGTAGGCCGTATCGGCGTCGTAGCGCGAGGGCTCGATCATGCTGATCGTGCTCCAGGCGGGCATGCCGGCGGGGGTAACGTTCGTCCAGCTGCCCCCGTCGTCACGCGTGAGCTGGACCAGTCCGTCGTCCGTCCCGACCCAGAGCATGCCTTTGCGCAGCGGCGACTCCGCGATGGCGAAGATCGTGTCGTAGTACTCGACGCTGGTGATGTCCTTGGTGATCGGCCCGCCCGAGGCCTGCTGCCTGGACTTGTCGTTGCGCGTGAGGTCGGGGCTGATCGCAGTCCAGCTGCCGCCGCGATTGCTCGTCTTGTAGAGCCGCTCCATGCCGTAATAAAGCGTGTCCGGATCGAACGGCGACATGGCGAGAGGCGAGGTCCAGTTGAAACGGTGCTCGAGGTCCCTGGCCGCATGCCCCGAGGCGTCGACCGGCCAGACCGGGATGATCTGCTCCTGCATGTTGTGCCGGTCGAGGCGGCCGACGAAGTTCTCACTGCTTCCGTAAGTGACATCGGCATCGCGTGGATCGGGAATCACGAAGCCGCACTCCCCGCCCGCCACGTCGTACCAGTCGCGCTGCACGATCGCACCCGCGTCGTCCCGGCTGGCGATGGCGATGCTGCTGTTGTCCTGCTGCGCGCCGTAGAGGTAGTAGGGAAAGCGGTTGTCGACCGCGACGTGATAGAACTGCGCGGTCGGCTGATTCGCCTGAGTGGTCCAGCTCTTGCCATGATTGAAGCTGATCGAGGCGCCGCCGTCGCTCGACTCGATCATGCGGTCGGGGTTGCCCGGGTCGATCCACAGGCCGTGATGGTCGCCATGCCGCGCCGGCAGCAGCTCGAAGGTCTTGCCGCCGTCGGTCGAGCGGAACAGGCCGGTGTTCTCCGCGTACACCGTGTCGACGTGCTTCGGGTCCGCGAGGACCGTGGAGAAATACCACGCCCGCTGCGTCAGGCGGCCGTCGTCGCTGACGCGCGCCCAATGCACGCCGCCGTCGTCGGAGCGGTACAGGCCCCCCTGGTGTGCCTCGATCATCGCGTAGACGCGCTTGGAGTCGGCCGGTGAGACCGAGACGTGGATGCGGCCGAGAATCCCCTCCGGCAGCCCGTTGCCCGTGAGCCGCGTCCAGGTGACGCCGCCGTCGGTCGAGCGGTACAGCCCGCTCCCCGGTCCGCCGCTGGAGAAGTTCCAGGGCTGGCGGCGCGCCTGCCACAGCGCCGCATAGACGATGCTCGGGTCGTTCGGATCGAAGCTCACGTCGATCGCGCCGGTCTCCTCGTCGTGATAGAGCACTCTGGTCCAGGACCTGCCGCCGTCGGTGGTGCGGTAGACGCCGCGCTCCTTGTTCGGGCCGAAGGCATGGCCGAAGGCCGCGACCAGCACGGTGTCGGCGTTGTGCGGATCGACGATCAGTGCGCCGATCTGCCGGCTATCGCGCAAGCCGACGTGGCTCCAGGTCTTGCCGCCGTCGATCGTCTTGTAGACGCCGTCGCCGTAAGTGATGTCGCCGCGCGGCGCCGCCTCGCCGGTGCCGACGTAGATCACGTTGTGATCGGATGGGGCGACGCCCAGGGCGCCGACCGAGGAGATCGGCGTACCGTCGGTGAGCGGCTCCCAGGTGGCGCCCCCGTCGGTCGTCTTCCAGACTCCGCCGGCTACGGCGCCGAAATAGAAAGTGTCGGGATCGCCGGGAATGCCGGCGACGGCGAGCGCCCGCCCGCCGCGGTAGGGGCCGATGCTGCGCCACTTGAGGGCACCGAAGAGAGCGGGGTCGACGGCTTCGGCGGCGGCGATCGTCGAGAGGAGAGCGAGCGTGCAGCCGGCGAGGATGACGGCACAGCGATGGAGATGCATGTCTGCCCTTTCAGGCGGCGGGTGGCGCCGCTGGTCACATTGTTGACTATCCGCGACGGTCCGCGCGTTACGCGAGCACCCGGCGCAGCGCGCGGGCGTAGCCCTGCTCGAGCGCGACCCGATCGCGGTGCCGGCCGCCGCTCACGAGCCTGGCCCCGGCACGCCAGACGCAGTCGATGAGGCTGCGGTCGCCGGCGAAGATCCAGCTGTCGAGAATCTCGTCCTCATTGCGCCCGATGAGCGAGGGATGGTCCCGCAACAGCGTCACCACATCGAGCGGTGCGCCGGGGGCGAGTCCGGCCGGTTCCGACCCCGGCGGGCGCAGCGCCTGCGAGCCCCCGGCGAGGGCCGCATCGAACAGGCTGCGTCCGGTCGAGGCCCCCGGCGCGGTTGCGAGCACGTTGCGGGCACGCTGGGCGAGCCGCTGGGAATACTCGAGCGTGCGCAGCTCCTCCGCCGCATCGATGCGGATGTTGGAATCGGTGCCGAGCCCAAAGCGCCCGCCGGCGGCGAGGAATCCGGCGGCGGGAAAGATGCCGTCACCGAGGCTCGACTCGGTCACCGGGCACAACCCGACCACCGCGCGGCGCGCCGCCACGCCCTGAAGCTCGGCGTCCGTGGCGTGGGTCGCGTGCACCAGGCACCAGCGCTCATCGACGGGGGCGTTGTCGAGCAGCCACTGCACCGGGCGCCGGCCGCTCCACGCCAGGCAGTCGTCGACTTCGCGCAGCTGCTCGGCGATGTGGATGTGAATGACGCCGCCGCGAGCGAGCGCGACGACCTCGGCAAGCTCGTGCGGCGTGACCGCGCGCAGGCTGTGGGCCGCCACACCGACGCTCGCATCGGGGAGCGCCAACACCGCGCTGCGGCTCGCCTCGAGGAGGCGCACGAAGCGCTCCGGGTCGTTGATGAAACGCCGCTGCCGTTCGCCGGGCGGCGCGCCGCCGAAGCCCCCGTGCGCGTAAAAGGTCGGCAGCAATGTCAGGCCGATGCCGGTCCGGGAAGCGGCGGCCGCCAGGCGCGCCGCGAGCTCGCCCGGGTCGGCGAACGGGCTGCCGTCGCGATCGTGATGCAGGTAATGGAACTCACCGACCCGCGTGAAGCCGGCTTCCAGCATCTCGGCGAAGGCGAGCGCGGCGAGCGCCTCGAGCTCCTCGGGACCCACGCGCTCGAGGAAGCGGTACATGAGCTCGCGCCAGGTCCAGAAGCTGTCTCCCCCGGAGCCGCGGCGCTCGGTGAGGCCGGCGAGACCACGCTGGAACGCGTGGCTGTGGAGGTTCGCGAGCCCCGGGAGGCCGATGGCATGCCGCTCGTCGGCATCCGCCGGCGCGACGCCGCTCGCCACGCGCTCGATGCGCCCGTCCGCGGCGGTCAGGCGCACATTCCGCGCCCACCCCGCGGGCAGGAGCGCCGATTCAAACCACAGCCCTCGCATGGCGTACATTATATTGATGAGTCCCTCGGACACGACCCCATGGCTTCAGGTCACGCGCGGCGGCGCGCCCCTCGTGGTGTCGATGCCGCATACCGGCACCGAGATTCCCGCCGACCTCGAGCCGCGCCTCGCCTCGCCCTGGCTCGCGCGCAAGGATACCGACTGGTGGATCGAGCGGCTGTACGACTTCGCGCCGGGGCTCGGCGCGACCGTGGTGCGCACGCGCATGTCGCGCACCGTGATCGACCCCAACCGTGACCCCTCGGGGACCTCGCTGTATCCGGGACAGGCCACCACCGAGCTGTGCCCGACCACCACCTTCGACGGCGAGCTCCTGTATCGCGGTTTGCAGGGCCCGGCGATGGAGGAGATCGCGGCGCGCCGCACGGCCTGGTTCGAGCCTTATCATCGCGCGATCGAAACCGAGATCGCGCGGCTGCGGCAACGCCACCCGCTGGTGGTGCTCTACGACTGTCACTCGATCCGCTCGCAGGTCCCGCGGCTGTTCGCGGGCGTGCTCCCCAACCTGAACCTCGGCACCCACGCGGGCGCCAGCTGCGCGCCGGAGCTCACGGCACGCCTCGAGGCGGTGTGCCACGATTCCGGCTTCTCACGCGTCACCAACGGGCGCTTCAAGGGCGGCTACACCACGCGCCACTACGGGCGCCCGGCCGCCGGCCTGCATGCGGTGCAGATGGAGCTCGCCTGCCGCGGCTACCTGCGCGAGCCGCCCGGACGCGTCACCGAGGCCGACTGGCCCTGCGCCTACGACGATGCGGTCGCCGCGCCGCTGCGCGCCGTGCTGCAGCGCGTGCTGGCGGCGTGCCTGGAGTTCGCGGCCGCGGCTAAGGACTAAAACCGGAATCCGACGCGGATCGGGATGAACTCGGTCGGCGCGTTGGCTGTCTCGAGGCGCTCATAGCGCGCTTCGAGGAACCAGGACTGCCCGCCCGGCATCGCGAAGTCGATGCCGACGCCGGCGTTCCAGGCGAAGTTGGTGCTGGTATCTCGTCCGACGAGCGCGCCGGATCCGTAGCCGGGGCCGCAGAAGAACGGCGTGCAGTAGACCCCGTTGTTGGTGAGATAGATGCCGCGGTAGCCGAACCCGGGACCCGCCATGGCGTACACGCGCGTCCAGGGATTGACCGGCATCTCGAGCACGCCGTCGGCGAAGCCGGTGAGCGTCTGCATATAGCCGTAGTTGGCGCTGGGGTTGGCGGCGATCAGCTGATCGCTCGCATCGAAGTAGCTGTAGTCGAGACCCAGGCGCAGCGCGAAGGGACCCGGCGTGGGCTTGATGTTGACCCCGGTGCCGATGGTCCAGCCGTTGTAGAAATTGCTGGCGGTGTCGCCCTCGGTGACGCTCGCGCCACCGTCGATGTACCACTGCACCGGACGATCCGCCGGATACTGATGCGGGTAATACCCCTGGGCGAACGCCGGTGCGGCGCTCGCCACGCAACCGAGCAACACCAGGGCCGGGAGAATCCGTGTATGTGAGTTCATGGGCTCCATGATCCGGTCCTTTCGCTGAATCTTGCCTGAATCAGCCCGTGCGCCGCAGCCGGCGCCGCAGGGCCTGCCTGAGGTCCTGCACCTCGTTGATCCCGAGCGCAGAGGCACAGAGAAAGAACGCAACAGCGGCGCAGGCGATGACAAGCGTGAGGCTCGCGAGCTTCGGCCAGAAGTGCTGCACGGCCCAGTCGGCGAGCAGCCAGTGGGCCCCGCCCCAGGCGATGGCGAGCAGCACGAGCGAGGCGAGCGCGACCCGCGCCAGCAGCGCGGCCATGGCGCGCGACTCGAGGCGGCCCAGGTGGGCGCGCATCAGCAGATAGAGAATGAGGAAGTTGCTGGTCGCGACACAGGCGGTCGAGAAAGCGAGGCCGCGGTGGCCCCACCCGAGCTGCACGGTGAAGATCCAGTTGAGCGCCAGGTTCACCCCCACCGCGATGAAGCTCACCACCATCGGCGTCTTGCGCCGGTCGATGGCGTAGAACGCGTTCACCAGCACCTTGAGCGCCGCGTAGCCGCACAGGCCGAGGGCATAGAAGCGCAGCGCGCCGGCCGACTCC
>DASPOP010000021.1:0-8580 GCA_035625955.1 Steroidobacteraceae bacterium
TCTCGCCGGGCGGGCCGGTAAAGGATCTCGACGGCAACATCATCGCCGACAGTCACGGGAACCCGGGTTTTCCGGGGTTCGATCCGTCAGCGTCGCAAACACTGGGTTACCTGGCGACGATGCTCGAAGCAGGCGTGCCGGTCGTTTACGGCTATATCGAGGACGCTCACGACAATCACCCGGCCGGCGTAGGAACTTACGGGCCCGGCGAAGCGGGCTACGTCGCGCAGCTGCAGACTTTCGACGCGGCTTTCCAGACATTCTTCGCGCGCCTCGCCGCCGACGGCATCACTACCGAGAACACTCTGTTCATCGTCACCGCCGACGAGAACGACCATTTCGCCGGCAGCGGCCCCACCCCGGCGAACTGCGACGGCGTCACCGTGCCGTGCACCTACGCTCATAAGGGCGAGATCGACGTCAACCTCGATGCGGTGCTGTTCACCGAGTTCGGCGATGCCACGCCCTTCAGGATCCACTCCGACGACGCCGCGACCTTTTATATCAACGGCAACCCCTCGCAGACCGATCCCAGGACCCGCGCGCTCGAGCGTGAGTCGAGTGTCGCCCTCGGCTTCGACGTGATCAGGGGCGGAGACAACCTGCTCAGTCAGGCGCTGGCCGACCAGGCGGAGCAGTCGCTGCTGCACATGGTGAGCGCCGACCCGAACCGTACACCGAACTTCATCCTGTTCGGCAACCCGGATTATTTCTTCGTTACCTCGGGCAAGTCACCGCCGCCCGCGTGCACTCCGGCGACCGACGCGGCCAGCTGCTTCGCCGAGGGCTCGGGTTTCGCCTGGAACCATGGCGATTTCCAGAAGGAAATCACTCACACCTGGCTCGGCATGGCGGGCCCGGGCGTTGCGCAGCTTGGCAGGTTCGGTGAGGTCTTCACCGACCACACCGACATCCGGCCAACCATGCTCTACCTTGCCGGGTTACGGGACGACTATGCGCACGACGGCCGTGTGGTGTTCGAGGCGCTGACTCATCACGCCACCCGCGGCGCGCTCGGCTCCCACCGGGATACCCTGTCGGCGCTCGCCGCCGCCTACAAGGAGATCAATGCGCCGCTCGGCAAGCTGGGTATCCGCACACTGAAAGGAATCTCGACCGAGGCGCTCTCCGGCGACGACGCCACTTACGCCGCTCTCGAGGCGAGGATCGGCGACATCACCGGGCGGCGCAACGAGATCGCCGCAAGGATGATCGACATGCTGGAGAATGCCGCCTTCGACGATCGCCCGATCGATGAGGACGAGGCATGGCGGCTGATCGGCCGGGCCGAGGAGCTGCTCGCCTCGGTTCCCGCTCCCTGACGGCCAGGAGATCTGCGGCCCGCCCGCGCCCGGCGGGCGGGCCGTTTCCTGTAATCAAGGGCTAGTTGCGTTCAGTACCGTACAGACGGTACGTTCCGCGGTATGGCTAAGCAGCCGGCCAACCGCTGGAGCGCCGTATCGATCGTCTGCACGGGCGGGAGTTGTGCGGCTGCCCAGGCCCTGAAGGGGCGGCGATTCCTGGGGAGCGCGGCGCCGCGCCTGCCGTTGGCGGACTGCGCATCGCCCGCCGCTTGCCCGTGCGTCTACCGCAAGCATGCCGATCGCCGTGCCGGGCCGCGGCGCGAGGCGGATACGACGGGTCTCAGGCGGTCCAGTCCGACGTCGCCGGACCGGCGCAGCAGCCGCGGCCGGCGCAGCACGGACTAGCGGCTTTGCGCCGAGGGCGGCCCGCCCTCAGGGCTTGTTGCGGACCGGCTCTGCAGCACGCACGCACGCCGGTCCATCGCACGTCACGCTCAGCTTGAGGGCGTTGGGCTTGTCCTGCCGCCGCACCAGAGTGGTCGCGAGCTCCGAGCCGTACCAGGGTACCGGAGGCACCCATCCCACGATGTGGCCGCACGTCAGATAGATCACGCGGCCGCTGCGGAAATCCACTTCCTCGTCGTCGCGCTCGTCCTGGGAGGGGTCGTAGCGGCGGATGTTCCAGTCGCACAGGCTCAGCATGTAGCCGACGGTGTGCAGGCCCTGATTGGCGTACGCATCCGCGGGCGAGAAGAAGTCCGCGAACGGCTCGTTGTGAATCGAGCAGATGTGGGTGTGGAAGTCCGCGACCACATCCGCAGCGTAGAACTCTCCGAGGTCCACGCCGAAGGGCTTCTTGGAGCTGAACAGGGCCGAGGCTTCGAAACCCTCCGGCACCCGGCGCACCACGCCGCCGCACTCGTAGCGCGGGTCGCAGACGGCAGCGGCGTGCTTCAGCGCATCGATCGCCGCTTCGTCCATGGTCGCAAATACCGCCAGAGCCAACAGGTTCATTGCTGAGCCGCTCCATGCGCCGCAGACCGTTCCGCATCACTCTGCATGAATCCCGATCTTGCAAGCCTCTTCACCTCTCGGTTTCGGCAGGGGCGCAAATCCGCTAAGTGAAATCGGCTGGAAACGTTCCGGATTCGTGACCCGAATCACACCGGGGTACACTAGCGTTCGACCCCCAGGACCCCCGAACGTGCTGCAGGAGATCGTGATGACTCTCAAGATTGGCGACATTGCCCCGGACTTCGAAGCCGATACCACCGACGGCCGGATTCATTTTCACGACTGGATCGGCGATTCCTGGGCAGTGCTGTTCTCACACCCCAAGGATTTCACTCCGGTGTGCACCACCGAGCTCGGCTATATGGCCAAGATCAAGCCGGAGTTCGACAAGCGCAACGTCAAAATCATCGGGCTCAGCGTCGACCCGGTCGACAGCCACTCGAAGTGGGCGAGCGACATCAGGGAAACCCAGGGCTACGCGGTCAACTACCCGATGATCGGCGATCCGGATCTCGCGATCTCGAAGCTCTACGAGATGCTGCCCGCGAGCGCCTCGGGAGATCCCTCCAAGCGCACGCCGGCCGACAACCAGACGGTGCGCAACGTCTTCGTGATCGGTCCCGACAAGAAGCTGAAGCTGATCCTCGTCTATCCCATGACGACCGGGCGGAACTTCGACGAGGTGCTGCGCGTCATCGACTCGCTGCAGCTCACCGCCAGGCATCGCGTCGCGACCCCGGTCAACTGGAAGCAGGGCGAGGACGTCATCATCGCCGGGTCGGTGTCGAACGACGAGGCGGCGAAGATCTACCCGCAGGGCTGGAAGGCGCCGCGGCCTTATATCCGGATCGTGCCGCAGCCGCGCTCCTGAGCGCCACGCGTCGCAGGGGGCGCGCGTGATCTTCCGCCAGCTGTTCGATTCGGTCTCGAGCACCTACAGCTACCTGCTCGCCAGCCGGCGCGGTGGGGAAGCGCTGCTCATCGACCCGGTCATCGACCGGGTCGATCGTTATCTGCAGCTGCTGCGCGAGCTCGATCTGAAGCTGGTGAAAGCCGTCGACACGCACCTGCACGCGGACCACATCACCGGTCTCGGCGCGCTGCGCGACCGCACCCATTGCATCACCGTGATGGGCGAGCGCAGCCGCGTCGACGTGGTGTCCATGCGGGTTGCCGATGGCGACCGGCTCGGGATCGAGGGGTTGGAGCTGGAGGTGCTCTACACACCGGGCCATACCGACGACTCCTGCAGCTTCAGGATGGCTGACCGCGTGTTCACCGGCGACACACTCCTCATCCGCGGCACCGGCCGCACCGACTTCCAGAATGGCGACGCGCGCGCCCAGTACCAGTCGATCTTCGGGCGGCTGCTGCGGCTCCCCGACGAGACGCTGGTCTTTCCCGGACACGACTACAAGGGCGACACCGTGAGCACGATCGGCGAGGAGCGCCGCTGCAACCCGCGCCTGCAGGTGAAGTCGGTGGACGAGTACGTCGAGCTGATGGGGAACCTCAAGCTCGCCAACCCGAAGATGATGGACGTGGCGGTGCCTGCCAACATGAAGGTGGGGCTGCATCAGGAACAGGTCGCGCAGCGCGGCTGGGCCACGACCGCGGTGGAGGCGCGTGCGCTCATCGGGCACGCGGATGTGGTGCTGATCGATCTGCGCGAGCGCGCCGAGCGCGAGCGCCACGGCAGCATCGCCGGCTCGCTCCACGTCCCCTACCCGAGTCTCGAGGAGAACACCCGCGCCGGCGGCATGCTGCACGCGCTGGCGATCTCCACCGGCAAGCGGCTGCTGTTCTACTGTGCCTACGGTGAGCGCTCGGCCATGGCAGTGCAGGCGGCACAGGAGGCCGGTCTCGCCGCCTCCTGTCATCTGCAGGGTGGCCTCGCCGCCTGGAAGGCAGCAGGCGGGCCGGTCGAGCCGTGAGGCGGATGGGCGCGGCTCAGGCCTCGGCGTGCTCCTCATCGACCGGACGCGGCGGGAAGAGACGCGCGAGCAGCGGGTTGCGCTGCCGCGTCTTCGGCACTTTGGGCCGCAGCGCCCTGGGCCAATCGCCAACCAGGCCGGGGAGCGAGGCGTCGATCCCGCCGAGCGCGTAGGTGCTCATGCAAAGCTCGCGCGCCAGCCTGGCGCGGTCGAGATGAGTGGGCAGCGCATGGAACGGGATGGGCTGTCCGACCACCATGCGCACCGGCTGCTTCAGGCGCCGTACGTTCTCGCTGATCAGGAGTCCCCAGCGCAGCGTCAGACTGTAGTGACTCACCATCTGGAACAACCGGCCGTTCTGTCCCGCGAACCACACGGGCAACACCGGTGCCTGCGAACGGGTCACGACCTGCGCCGCGAACGGGTGCCAGTTGACGTCCATAGCTGCGGTGCGGCCCCAGCGGTCGGGCGATGTCGAGATGCCGCCCGCGGGGAAGATCAAGAGCGCCCCACCCTGCTCGAGCGTGCGCCGCGCCTCGATGCGCGCGGCGACGTTGATCTTCTGTGCCTGGCGGGTGCCGGAAAGGTCGACCGTGATCGAGTGCGCGGCCATCTCGGGAACGCAGCGCACGCCGTTCAGCATGAGCTTGAAGTCCCGGCGCACCTGGCTGATCAGCCAGCACAGCAGAAACCCGTCGAGGAGCCCGAACGGGTGATTCGCCACTACGATCAGCGGACCGCGCGGCGGGATGTTGGCGATGCTCGCCCGCTCGAGGTCGATGCGGATGTTGAGCAGCTGCACCGCCTCGCTCCAGAAGTCGCCTCCGCAAGCGGCGCACACCCGGTATTGCTGGTATTTTTCCTGGAGGTTCGGCTGGCCCGAAGCAATCTCGATCAGGCGGATGAGCGCCCGGCGGCTCCCATCCAGACTCGTGTCGGACATGGAAAAAGGGTTGTAATCGGGCTCTGAGCCGTCGCCTTCGCGTCGCCGCGCCTCTGCCATGTGATTTCCGGCTCCAGTGCTGCCAGATGACGATTAGGCAATAGTTCTGCGACGATTTGATGACGGCCAATGCGGGACACCTTATGAAAAGCTATGTCGTTCGCGAGTTCGGCGCGGCGCTCGCCGAGCTCGAGACTCCCACCCCGGTGCCGGGCGGCACCGAAGTTCTCATCGAGGTGCGCCACTGCGGCGTCTGCCACAGCGACGTGCACCTGCGCGAGGGATCCTTCGATCTCGGCGGCGGCAAGCGCCTGGCCTCGAAGCTCGCGTTGCCGCATGTTCTCGGCCATGAGATCGAGGGCCGGGTGGCGGCGGCCGGCCCCGCGGCCGGCGCGGTCGCGATCGGCGCGCGCTACGCGGTGTTTCCGTGGATCGGCTGCGGGCGTTGCAGCGCCTGCCGGCGCGGCGAGGAGAACGTCTGCCTCGGTGAGACCCGCCAGCTCGGCTGCTCGAGCGCCTGTCCTGGCGGGTACGCCAGCCACGTCCTGGTGCCGCATCCGCGCTACCTCATCGACTACGGCGCCACGGATCCGGCGCTGGCGGCGGCGTGCATGTGCTCGGGTCTCACCGCATTCTCGGCGCTGAGGAAGATCGGCCCGCTCGAGAGCGAGGAGCGCGTGCTCCTCATCGGTTGCGGCGGCGTCGGCATGATGGGAATCCAGTTCGCGAAGGCGATGCTCGGCAGCGCCCCGATGGTGGCGGACATCGACCCGGCGCGCCTCGAGGCGGCGCGCGCCTGCGGCGCCGGCGCCACCTACGACGCCCGTGATGCGGGCACCCCCGAGCGGATTCGCGCCGACACCGGCACCGGAGCCGCCGCGGTAGTGGATTTCGTCGGCTCCGAGCAGAGCTTCGCGCTGGCCAATCGCGTCGTGCGCCGCGGCGGCCGCATCGTCATCGTCGGCCTCTTCGGCGGCGCGCTGCAGCTGCCGCTGCCGTTGATTCCGCTGCGCCAGCTGTCGATCGTCGGCTCCAACACCGGCACGCTCGGCGAGGCGATCGAGATGATGTCGCTGGTGCGCGCCGGCAGGATCGAGGCGATTCCGCTCAGCCGCCGGCCGCTGTCGGAGGCCGAGAGCGCGCTGAGCTCGCTCCAGCGCGGTGCGGTCACCGGGCGGGTCGTGCTGGTGCCGTGAGGGCGGTTCTCTACGCCGGGCTGCTCGCGGCCGCAGGCTACTCACTTGTCTGCGTGCTGCTCTATCTGGCTCAGGAGCGGCTGCTGTATCTGCCTACGCCGGACTCCACGCACCCCGGAACGCGCGCGCTCCACCTCCAGCGTGGCGCCGTCACCGTCAAGATCTGGGAGCTGCACGGCACGGCGCAACCGGCGCTCCTCTACTTCGGCGGCAATGCCGAGGACGTCGGCGCCAATATCCCCGACTTCGAGGCGGCGTTCTCCGAGCGCGCGGTATATCTGGTGAACTATCGCGGCTACGGTGGCAGTACCGGCCAGCCGTCGGAGGCCGTGCTGATCGGCGACGCCGAGGCGATCTACGATGCACTGAGCGCGCATCACGCGCCCATAGCCGTCATCGGACGGAGCCTGGGCAGCGGCGTCGCGGTGGCACTCGCGGCACGCCGCCCGGTCGAGCGGCTGGTCCTGGTCACTCCCTTCGACAGCATTGCCGACGTCGCCGCCGATCATTTCCCCTGGCTGCCGGTCCGCCTGCTCATGCGCGACCGCTACGACTCGCTGCGGCGCATCGCCGCAGTGCGCTCGCCCATGCTGGTGGTGGTCGCCGAGCACGACGAGGTGGTGTTCCGGGCGCGTTCGGAGGCGCTAATCGCCGCGATCCCGCCGCCCCTGCGGCACACGCTGCTGGTGCCGGGCGCGACCCACAACGACGTGAGCTTCTATCCGCTCTACTTCCGGAGCCTCAGGGAGTTTCTCTACCGGGCGCCGTAACGCCGGAG
The DNA here is from genome assembly GCA_035625955.1 of Steroidobacteraceae bacterium. Lineage (GTDB taxonomy): Bacteria > Pseudomonadota > Gammaproteobacteria > Steroidobacterales > Steroidobacteraceae > 13-2-20CM-66-19. Next base: position 7,170 of record DASPOP010000021.1, read on the forward strand.
CATCGCGATGATCTCCCGCTCGTCGGCCGCCACGGCCGCCTGCAACGGCGTGGTGCCGTGCGCGTCGGCGCCGCTCGGGTCGGCCCCGTGGGCGAGCAGCTCGGCCACGGCGCCAGCCTGTCCGTTGAGCGTCGCCAGCATGAGCGCGGTGCGGCCCTGCGCGTCGCGCGCATCGATGTCTTTCCCGCCCGCGAGCGCGCCCTTCAGCGCCACCAGGTCACCGGCTGCGGCCGCGTGTCGCAGGGCCTCCGGAGCCGCCGGCTCCTGCGGCGGCGCCGGGGCGGGCTGCTTGGCCGCCGCGACCGGGGCGACGGCCCGCGCATTCGCCATCGAGCGTTGCTCGACCTGCAGCGCAGTCACCGCGTCACTCGCCGCCGGGGCGGCAGGCGGTGCGGCGGGCGGAGCCTCCACGGCTGCAGATTCCCTGAGCGGCGCACGCTCAGCGCTCGGTGCAGCGTGCGCGCGCTCGGGCCTGACGGCGGGGCTCACCGGAGGAGCGGACTCGACCGGCGCGGGGAAAGGCGCCGGCCGCCGCAGCGCCTCCGGTGCGGCCGGCGCGGCCGCAGGCGTGCCCTGACTCTCGGAGGGTGCGTTCGGCGCGAGGAACTGGGGGGCGATCAGGACTGCCGCCAGGGCTGCTGCCGCCCCAGTCCCGACGATCGCCTGCCATCTCAGCGTCGCCCCCGCCAGTGGCAGCCATCTGCGGCGCGCGTCGGAGCGGGCGCGCTCGGCGGCGAGGCGCGCCGCGTGAGCCAGCACCGCGCGGCGGGTGGCCTCGCTCGGGCGGCTCGGGTCGGCGTCCGAAGCGCGCCGGTAGCGCTCGTCGGCGTCGTCGTCGGAGGGATCGAAGGGGGGCGGAGGCGTACTCATGCGTACTCGGTAAGCAGCTCGCGCAGCCGCGTGCGAGCGTAGCGCAGGCGGCTCTTCACGGTCTCGAAGCTGGCGCGCGTGACGGCCGCCACTTCCTCGACGCTCAGGTCCCCCTCGAGCTGCAGAAGAAAGGCGTCGCGCTGCTCCGGCGGCAGCTGCGCGAGCGCCTGCTGCAGCGCCGCCGCCTGATCGCGCGCCTCGGCCGCCGCGGCCGGACTCGCGCCGGGATCCGCGGTCAGCCGCTCGACCACCGTCCCGGCCTCGTGGCCGAGGACGTCGAGGCTCACGTGGGGACGCCTGGCGCGCGCGGCATCGACGGTGCGGTTGCGCGCGATCGTGAACAGCCAGGTCGTGAAGCGCGCGGTCGGCCGATAGCGCTCGGCGTCGCGCGCCACGGCGAACCATACCTCCTGCATCAGCTCCTCCGCCGTCGCCCGGCTTCCCACGTTGCGCTCGAGATAGCGCCAGATCCGCAGCTCGTGCCGCCGATAAAGTGCCGTGAACGCCCCGGCATCGCCGCGCGCATAGCGGGCCATCAGCG
>DASPOP010000022.1:0-2568 GCA_035625955.1 Steroidobacteraceae bacterium
CTCGATCTCGATGTCGTCGTCGACCTCGGGCGAGACGAACACCGAGGCGAACGAGGTGTGGCGGCGGTTGCCGGAGTCGAAGGGCGACTTGCGCACCAGCCGATGCACGCCGGTCTCGGTGCGCAGCCAGCCGTAGGCGTACTCGCCCTGCACCTCGACGCTCGCGCTCTTGATGCCGGCCACTTCCCCAGGGCTCGAGTCGATCACCTCGCAGCGAAAACCGCGCGCCGCGCCCCAGCGCAGGTACATGCGCAGCAGCATCTGCGCCCAGTCCTGCGCCTCGGTACCGCCCGCCCCCGCCTGGATGTCGAGAAACGCGCTGTGCGAATCCATCTCGCCCCGGAACATGCGCTTGAGCTCGAGGTGGCGCACCTCGGTCTCGAGGCGCTGCGCGTCGCGCTCGATGTCCTGCGCGGCCGCCTCATCGCCCTCGGCCTCGGCGAGGGCCAGCAGCTCCGCCGCCTCGCTGATCCGTAAGCTGGTGCGGTCGATCTCGCCGACGTCGCTCGTCAGACGGGCGCGCTCGCGACCGAGCTCCTGGGCGCGTGCCGGGTCGGACCACACCGCCGGATCCTCCAGCTCACGCCCAACTTCCTCGAGGCGCTCGAGCTTGCGGTCGTACTCAAAGAAACCCCCGTAGCGAGCCGATGCGCTCGCCGAGATCCTTGAGATGACGCTTGAGTTGATTGACTTCCATGGTCGTCCTGCGGCTGATCTGCCTTCGGATGCTAACACTGCCGCGGCCGGTTCAGCGAGCAACCGGCAGCAGGTGATCGACCAGCAGCTGCAGGCGCCGCTCGCCCTGGTATTCGTTGACGTCCAGCCGGTAGACGAGCCGCACCAGGCCCTCGGGCAGCGCGCCGGCGGCGCCTTCCGCGAAGTGGTTGAAGACGACCGCATCGAAGGAGCGGCCGCTCGACTCGGGCTCCACCCACATCTTCACGTGCCGCTCGCCGATGACGCGCGCGCTCCTCACGCTGAACACGCCGTCGAAGGATGGCTCGGGAAAAGCCTGGCCCCACGGTCCGCCGGCGCGCAGCGCCTCGGCGGTGTCGAGGGCGATCTCGGCGACGCTGAGCTCGCCGTCGGTCTCGATGGTCTCGGCCCCGGCGCGTCCCTCAGTCCAGCGCGCCACTTCCTCGTCGAAGGCGCGCGCGAACTCATCGAGCCGCGCGCGCTCGAGCGTCACGCCGGCCGCCATGGCATGGCCGCCGAAGCGGGCAATGAGCCCGGGGTGGCGGGTGGCGAGCCTCTCGAGCACGTCGCGCACGTGCACGCCCGCCACCGAGCGGGCCGAGCCGCGCAGCGTCGCGGCATCCGCCGCCGCGAAGGCGATCACCGGGCGCCGCACGCGCTCCTTGACGCGGCTCGCGACCAGTCCGACGACGCCCTGGTGCCAGCTTTCGTCGAACAGGCACACGCCGCTGCGCTCGACCGCGCCCGGGCCGGGCTCGGCCAGGCGGCGCACGGCGGCGAGCGCCTCCTGCTGCATGCGCGCCTCGATGGCGCGGCGCTCCTCGTTGAGCTCATCGAGCCGCACGGCCAGCTGCTGGGCGACGGACGGGTCGTCGGTGAGCAGGCACTGGATGCCGATCGTCATGTCGTCGAGGCGGCCGGCGGCGTTCAGGCGCGGTGCGACGCCGAAGGCGAGATCGGCGGCGGTGAGGTCGGCGGCGCCGCGCCCGGCGATCGCGAGCAGCGCCCTGATCCCCTCGACGCAGCGTCCGGCGCGGATGCGCTTCAGGCCCTGCGCCACCAGCACGCGGTTGTTGGCATCGAGCGGCACCACATCCGCCACCGTGCCGAGCGCCACCAGATCGAGCAGCTGGGGCACTACGGGTGTGCGCGCCGCGCTCCCGCCGGCCTGCGCGAGGCGCCGCTCGAGGGCGGCCATGAGGTAGAAGGCGACGCCGACGCCGGCGAGCGCGTGGCTGCCGAAGCGGCTGCCGGCGAGGTTGGGGTTCACGATGACGTTGGCGTCGGGCAGCTCGGCGCCGGGCAGGTGATGATCGGTGATCAGCACATCGATGCCGCGGGTGCGCGCGGCGGCGACTCCCGCGTGGCTCGAGATGCCGTTGTCGACCGTGACGATGAGCGTCGGCGAGCGCTGCGCCGCCAGCGCCACGATCTCGGGAGTGAGCCCGTAGCCGAACTCGAAGCGGTTCGGCACCAGGAAGTCGACCGCGGAGAACCCGAGGCTGCGGAGCGAGCGCACCATGAGCGCGCTGGCGGTGGCGCCGTCGGCGTCGAAATCGCCGATGATCAGCACGCGGCCGCCGGTGCGGTGCGCGATGAGCAGCTCGACCGCCGCCGCAATGCCCTCGAGTGTGCCGACCGGCAGCAGCCGCGCGAGCGAGGTGTCGAGGTCGGCAGCGGTGCGCACCCCGCGCGCGGCGTAAGCGCGCGCCAGCACCGGGTTGAGGCCGGCGGCCAATTGCACCTCCGCGTGCGCTGCGCGCCGTACCACCGTGAGCCTCATGGGCGCCGTATCCTCATGCGAACGCCGCGAATCCCGCGCGCGGGCGCCGCCAGCGTTTCATGCCGCTGCGCCGGCCGACCGCGATGCGC
>DASPOP010000023.1:0-2582 GCA_035625955.1 Steroidobacteraceae bacterium
AGTTCGCCTACCGCAAGGGCGACTATGAGCGGGCGCTGCACGATTACCGTGAGCTCGCCGAGCTTGGTCAGCCGACCGCCCAATTCAATCTTGCGATCATGTACACGAAGGGCCAGGGCACGCCGCAGAGTGACATCAACGCCTACGCCTGGGCGACCCTAGCCGCGGAGGGCGGTGAGGCGCACGCCCAGGCGCTCGCGGATGAGCTGCGCCCGCTACTCGCACCAGGCTCGGAGAAGATCGCCAACGACATCGCCGCGCCCTTCAGGCGCGAGGAGCTCGACGCAAGGCTGATGCCCAAAATCGAGGATACGTCCAGGGAGGCGTGCGGAAAGTTCACCGCCCCCAGGATGGGGTACCCGCCCGGGGTAGGGTGGAATGTGCAGGGCAACGTATTCGCGGAATTCGTCGTCCTGCCCGATGGCAGAGCGCGGCACGCCCGCATCCTCTATGGGGTGCCAGTGGGCGTGTTCGAAGGCACGGTGCGCGAGGCCGTGCTGCATCTGCAGTTCGCCGTCAGAGCTCCGGACTCTGCGCCGGCCCATTGCAGCGTAATGTTTCGATTCGCCGCGCTGGGGCAGGACGCGTCGGACTATCCCGGGCTCAGAGCATTCGTGTCGAAGACGCGCGTCAAGGCCGAGGCGGGCGACGTGCCGTCAGAAGAGATGTACGGAATGCTGCTCGAGGGATTTCCGCAGCTTGGCCGCGGTGCCCGCGACGCGCTGCCCTGGTTTCTCAAGGCTGCGCAAGCCGGCGCGCCCACCGCGCAGTACGAAGTGGGGTCGAGCCTGCTGCATGGTATCGGCTGCCGTTGTGAGGCAACCAAGGGCGAGGTGTGGCTGCGCAAAGCGGCGGAGGCGGACCAGCCGGACGCACAGGTCACATTGGCGCAATATGCTTTGCGCGGCTCGCCGGACACGGCGGCGACGGAGCAGGCGAAGTTATGGTTGGAGCGCGCGGTGAAGAGCGGCAATCACGATGGAATGCTGTACCTGTCGGCGTTGCTGGCGGCGACCCCTGTCAATAGCTTGCGCGATCCGGCGCGCGCGCTCCATCTGCTCGAGGGCGTAAAGGGGGATCTGCGGGGCGATCCTGCGGAATTCGAGATCCGCGCGGCCGCGGAGGCATCTGCCGGTGACTTCGCTCAGGCGGTGAAGAGCGAGCGCGAGGCGATCGACAGGGCCGCGAAATTGCACTGGGATCTGAGCTCGCTCCGGGAGCGGCTCGCGAGCTACCAGAACCAGAAACCCTGGTTCGGGAGTCTGCTGGCGCTTTGAGCTCAGGTCGTATGCTCGACCGCGAAATCGGCGAGCGCGGCGAGGCCGTTCTTATAAGAGGAGTCGGGCAGCAGCGCCAGCGTGCGCAGCGCCGCGTCGGCCTCGGCGCGCGCGAGGCGCGCCGCGTAGTCGAGGCCGCCGGTGGACTCGATGGCATCGACCACGGCTCCGAGCTGGCCGCGGCCGCCGTTCTTGATCGCATCGCGGATCGCGGCGCGCTGCGCCTCGCTGCCGCTTCGGAGCGCATGGATCAACGGCAACGTCGGTTTGCCCTCGGCGAGATCGTCGCCGAGGTTCTTGCCGCGCTCGGCCGGGCTTGAGCGGTAGTCGAGCACGTCGTCGACCAGCTGGTAGGCGGTGCCGAGATGGCGGCCGTACCCGGCCAGCGCCGTGCGCCGCTCGGCCGAGACTTCCGCGAGCACCGCGGCCACTTCGGCGCCGGCCTGGAACAGCCGCGCGGTCTTGCGGTAGATGACCTCGAGGTAGCGCTGCTCGGTCGTGTCGGGATCGTGCGCGTTCATCAGCTGCAGCACTTCGCCTTCGGCGATCACGTTGGTCGCCTCAGCCATGATCTCCATCACCGGCTGCGAGGCCAGCGCCGCCATCATCTGGAAGGCGCGCGAGTAGACGAAGTCCCCGACCAGAACGCTCGCCTGGTTGCCGAAGACTTCGTTGGCGGTATAGCGGCCGCGGCGGAGCGAGGAGCTGTCGACGACGTCATCGTGCAGCAGCGTTGCGGTGTGGATGAACTCGATGAAGGCCGCCGCCTCGACGTGCGCTCGGCCGCCCTGGCCGCAAGCGCGGCCGGCGAGTACTACCAGGAGCGGGCGCAGCCGCTTACCGCCGCCGCCAATGATGTGGTCGGCGACCCGGTCGACGAGCGGCACGGCGCTCTTCAGGCGTGCGCGAATGACCTGGTCCACGGCGTCGAGGTCCGGGCGCACCAGGGCGCGAATCTCAGCGAGGGTCATCCGATGCATCCTAGCCGACCTCGGCCGCCCAGGAGAACATCGGGAACCTCGGTGAGCCTCGATAAGTCCCCGCCAGACTTGAGGAAATGGTCGTTTGACCGGGAGGGGTCCGGTCAGTAGAATGCGCGGCCTTTCTTTGAGCCCCTTCCTCATCTTAAGCACTATGTACGCAGTCATCGCCACGGGCGGCAAGCAGGATCGGGTGACGAAGGACGGCGTGCTGCGCGTCGAGAAGCTCGACGCGGAGCCGGGCGCCACCGTCGAGTTCGGCGAAGTGCTCCTGGTCGGAGAGGGAGCGGACGTCAAGGTCGGCAAGCCCACGCTCAAGGGCGGC
>DASPOP010000024.1:0-10874 GCA_035625955.1 Steroidobacteraceae bacterium
GGATCTGCGCGATAGGTCAGGGCCGCGCGTCGCGGAGCTCGCAGCCCCAGACTTGGAAACGGCATGTCCGTAGCGTCCGGCCGCTGATTACGCTGAGTTGTCGCTTCGAGGGCGCAACGGGCGCAGGGTTGCGCATCGGCACCACCACCGACCGGCACTCTCTCGTCCCCGGGCCCAAAGAAACCTAGCGCCCGCCAAGCGGCGCCAACGAATCCTTTTCACGATCGGAATCGGAAGAAAAGAACACGTCCCTGGATTTATCGCCAGCCGCACTAGGGCTCCGGGGTCGGGTAGGCGCGCCATCGCGTTCGCAATGCGGCGCTGTGCGCCTCGTTTAGAGTCCCTTGTCTCGCGCCATCTTCTCGATTGCAGCTACCTTATGCGTCTGGGTCAGGTGCGAGTAGCGCTTCACCATCGCTATCGTGCGGTGTCCGAGAGTATCAGCGATCTCGAGTAAGCTTGCTCCACCCGCGGCCAAATAGCTCGCGCAGGAATGGCGCAGATCGTGAAACTTGAAGTTGTGAATTCCCGCGGTTTCGAGCGCCGCGTACCAATGCGCGTCGAATCCTTCATAGGGCCCAGGCAGTCCTGAGGGCTGTTGAAATACCCATTCGCTGTGCGCGCTGCCGAGTAGTTTCAATTCGCGCAGTGCGGCGAGAGTCTTACCCACCAGCGGCAATACCCGTGGGTCGTCGTTCTTGGTCTCGTGCACGATCGCACGCGCCGCCTTCAGGTCGACGTCCGCCCATTTCAGTTTAATGAGCTCACCACGCCTGGCGCCCGTGCTGATCGCCATCAATACCAGCAGGTGCAACGCCGGCCAGTCAGACTTCGTGCAGGCCTCGAGCAGCGCCTCGCGCTCAGCATCGGAAAGGAAACGCACGCGGCCGCGGGGTTCCTTCTTCTTGCTGACGTCGCGCACGGGATTGCGATCGAGGAGGCGCCATTCCTTCACCGCTGTAGCGAAGAGATGGCCGAGCGTTGCGAGATAGCGGTTCACGGTCGCGCCACTACGCTTGTATTGCTTCGGGGGAACTTTCTCGCCCTTGACCGTGCGCTCCTTGCCCCGCGTGAAGGACTCCGCCAGCAGCGTGTCCCGTCCTTCGGCCACCTTATCCGGAGTGATCTCAACAATGGTCAAGCCGAGAAAGTGCTCTTTCCACCAGTCAAGATGCGCCCCTTTTGAGGGGTCCCGCAGCACGTCTCGGCGGTAGCGCTCGACCAACTCCGCGAAGAGCGTCCGTTGTGCCTTTCTGCCCGGGAAGTACCGTCCGTCCGTGATCGCCGACTCGAGCGCCGCGGCCCACTCCTTCGCGTCCTTCCGGCTGGTGAAGGTCTTGCTCTCGGTGGGTCGTCCTTTAACTCGCACCTGCGCACGGTAGGAAACATCCTTCGTGAGAGGGGAAACGATGCGCTGAACGGACGCCATTTCGCACCTTGCGCCGCGTGGGTCGCGAAAAATATTTCGTGCACTGAATTTGCACGAAATTGGATGCGAAGGGAAGCTCCGAGATTCTGCGATCATCTAAGCTATTGTTTTTGTTATATTATTGGCTCCCCGGGTTGGAATCGAACCAACGACCAACGGATTAACAGTCCGATGCTCTACCGCTGAGCTACCGGGGAACCGGGCGGGACTCACGAAGGGCGCGGATTCTCCGGTACGGGCCTTCGCGGAGTCAAGGAAACCCAGCACTCATGCGGCCCGGACCCGGCGGCGCAGGCGCCGGATGAGCCCGAGGTAGGCCACCACGTTGATCGCGATGAGGAGCGCCGCGAGCTCCAGCTGGATGTGCCAGGTGAGCCCGGGCGGGTAGAGCACCCGCACCAGGTAGTGCGCCAGAAAGCCCTCGCGATAGCCGGCCTCGCCCGCGAGGTGCCGCCAGTGGTTCTCGAGGGGCGTGAGCGGACAGACGGAATGCGAAACCTCGATCCAGCATCCCCAGGCGAGCGCCGGGAGGTGCAGCAGCGCGAGCCACGGCCAGCGCCAGGTGAGGAAGCCGCCGAAGATGACGAACGCCGTGAAGGCGAAATGGACGACGACGAGCGCATCGGCGATCGCGGACCAGATCATGGGAGTGCCTCACCTCATACCCGCGGCCGCGAGCCATCCGCGGCCGCCTGGGTGAGTCAGGCGATCTCGGCGACGACGCGCGCGACCAGGATGCGCGCGATCCGGTCGAGCGCCTTCTCGAGCGTCTGCATGCTCGTGGCGAAGGAAAGCCGGACGTGGCCGGGAGCGCCGAAGCCTGAGCCCGGCACGACCGCCACGCCGGCATCGTTGAGGAGCAACTCGGCGAACTCGTTGTCGTCGCGGCAGCCGAGCGCCGCCATGGCCCGGGAAACTTCGGCAAACGCATAGAAAGTCCCGTCGCCCGGCAGGCAGCTCACACCCGGCATGGCGTTGAGCGCGCGCACCACGAAATCCCGGCGCTCCTTGAAGGCGTGGGTCATCGTGGCGACGCAGCTCTGATCGCCGTTGAGGGCCGCCGCCGCCGCCTTCTGCGAGATGCTCGAGGGGTTGGAGGTGGACTGGCCCTGGATCGTCGCCATCGCCGTGATGATCTCCTTCGGTCCGCCGCAGTAGCCGATGCGCCAGCCGGTCATCGCGTAGGCCTTGGAGACGCCGTTGATCGTCACGGTGCGCGAGTAGAGCTCGGGCACCGCGCTCACCAGGCTGCAGAAGGGCTCCGCTCCCCAGTAGATCTTCTCGTACATGTCGTCCGTGGCGATCACGATACGCGGGTGCTCGATGAGCACTTCGCCGAGCGCCTTGAGCTCGGCACGCGTGTAGGCGGCGCCGGTGGGATTGCAGGGGCTGTTCAGGATCACGAGGCGCGTCTTCGGCGTGATCGCGGTCTCGAGCTGGCGCGGGGTGATCTTGTAGCCCTGGGCGAAACCGGCGAGCGGCATCACCGGCAGCCCGTCCGCGAGCAGCACCATGTCGGGGTAGGAGACCCAGTAGGGCGCCGGGATCACCGCCTCATCGCCCGGGTCGAGCAGCGCCATACAGAGGTTGTAGACGGTCTGCTTGGCGCCGGCGGAGACCAGGATCTGCGAACGCTCGTAGGTCAGGCCGTTGTCGCGCTTGAATTTCGCAATGATCGCGTCCTTCAGCTCATCGATCCCCTCGACGTTCGTGTAGCGGGTGAAGCCGCCCTTGATGGCGTCGATGCCGGCCTGCGCGATGTGCGCCGGGGTGTCGAAATCGGGCTCGCCGGCGCCCAGGCCGATGACGTCTTTCCCTTCGGCTTTGAGGCGCGCGGCGCGCGCGGTGACGACCAGAGTGGGAGAGGGCTTGACGCGCTGGACGCGGCGGGAGACGGCCAAGATCGAAGACTCCTTGCAGGCCTTTGAAACTCGCCTCGAGCCGCTATATTAGGAGATTGCGTCCGCGCCGGCCATTTAGGCCGAGGCACGGAGCGCCCAATCACGCACGCTGGCGCTGCAACACTGTACCGGTCCATGGACCAGACGGAACATCGGCCTTTCGAGCTCGTGGCGGACTATGTGCCCTCCGGCGATCAGCCGCAGGCCATAGAGAAGCTCGTCGAGGGCTTGAACGAGGGCCTCGCGCACCAGACGCTGCTCGGAGTGACGGGATCCGGGAAGACATTTTCAGTCGGAAGTGTCATCGCGCGCGTGCAGCGCCCTGCGATGGTGCTCGCCCACAATAAAACGCTCGCGGCGCAGCTCTATGGAGAGTTCCGCGAGTTCTTCCCGCACAACGCCGTCGAGTACTTCGTTTCCTATTACGACTACTACCAGCCGGAGGCCTACGTCCCGTCTTCCGACACCTATATAGAGAAGGACGCCTCGGTGAACGAGCACATCGAGCAGATGCGCTTGTCGGCCACCAAGGCGCTGCTCGAGCGGCCCGACTCGATCATCGTCGCGACCGTCTCCTCGATCTACGGCCTGGGCGACCCCGCGGCGTATCTCGCCATGGTGCTGCATTTGAAGCGCGGCGATCGCTGGGATCAGCGGGCTTTGCTGCGCCGGCTCGCCGACATGCAGTACACGCGCAACGAGCTCGATCTCACGCAGGGGACCTACCGCGTACGCGGCGATGTCATCGACATCTTCCCGGCCGAGTCGGAGCGCGAGGCGGTGCGGGTCGAGCTCTTCGATGACACGATCGACTCGATCACACTCTTCGACCCCCTGACGGGGTCGATCGCGCGCAAGGTGCCGCGTTTCACGGTCTACCCCGGTACCCATTACGTCACTCCGCGCGAGCGGCTGGTCGGTGCGGTCGATCACATCCGCGAGGACCTGCGCGTGAGGCTGAAGGAGCTGCGCGACGCCGGGCGGCTGCTCGAGGCGCAGCGCCTCGAGCAGCGAACGCGCTTCGACATGGAGATGATCAAGGAGGTCGGTTACTGCGCCGGCATCGAGAACTACTCGCGCTACCTCTCGGGCCGGGCGCCCGGGGAGCCGCCGCCCTGCCTCTTCGACTATCTGCCGAAGAACGCGCTCCTCATCGTCGATGAGAGTCATCAGACCATTCCGCAGCTCGGCGCCATGTATCGCGGCGACCGCTCGCGCAAGGAAGTGCTGGTCGAGTACGGCTTCCGCCTGCCCTCGGCGCTCGACAACCGGCCGCTCAAGTTCGAGGAGTGGGAGAGCCTGGCGCCGCAGATGATTTTCGTCTCCGCGACGCCGGGCGAATACGAGGCCAAGCACTCTTCCCAGGTAGTCGAACAGGTCGTGCGTCCCACCGGGCTCGTCGACCCGGAAGTCGAGGTGCGCCCCGTTGCCAGCCAGGTGGACGATGTGCTCTCTGAGATCCGCAAGACCGCCGCGCGCGGTGAGCGCGTCCTCATCACGACGCTCACCAAGCGCATGGCGGAGGATCTTACCGAGTACCTCTCCGAGCACGACGTGCGCGTGCGCTACCTGCACGCCGACATCGAGACCGTGGAGCGCGTCGAGATCATCCGCGACCTGCGCCTCGGCAAGTTCGACGCGCTGGTCGGGATCAACCTGCTGCGCGAGGGGCTCGACATGCCCGAGGTGTCGCTGGTGGCGATCCTGGATGCGGACAAGGAAGGATTCCTGCGCTCGGACAATTCGCTCATCCAGACGATCGGCCGCGCCGCCCGCCATATCCACGGGCGCGCGATCCTCTATGCCGATCGGATCACGGGCTCCATGCAGCGGGCCATGGAGGAGACGAACCGCCGCAGGAAGAAGCAGCTCGACTACAACGCCGACCACGGCATCACGCCGCGCGGGATCGAGAAGCCGGTGACCGACATCATGGAGGGGGCGCGGAGCGAAGCGCTGGCGCCGGGTGCGCGCCGCCGCGGCGAGAGGCCGCGCGCGGCGGCCGACCTCCGTCCCGAGGCACTGGTGAAGGAGATCAAGAAGCTCGAGGCCGAGATGTTCCGCAAGGCGCGGAATCTCGAGTTCGAGGAGGCCGCGACGCTCCGCGATGAGATCGAGCGGCTCAAGCAGCTTGAGCTCGGACTGCCGGCGGGCGCCGCAGGTCGCGCCTGAGAGGCACAAGACCCAGATTTTTAGCCGTGTAAGTGCTTGGAATTACAAGCATTAGCTTGCTTCGTTGGGCTCACTCTTGTATCGTTCGCGGCCCTCGTCAGGCGCGTAGCTCAGTGGTAGAGCATCACCTTGACATGGTGGTGGTCGGTGGTTCGATCCCACTCGCGCCTACCAGTCTCTCGACCCCGGCCGGGACAGATCATGGGCAAACCATGATCTGTCCCAGCGGTTGAGCCTGTCGCGCCCAGCGCCGCTCATAGTCGCAGCCCTGCGCAGATCGGCATACCGGCATTTACGTACTGATGCCGGAGCGCCGGGATGGCAGCCTCCGTATGGGACAGAGAGACACGGAGGCATGGAGGCATGGATTGCGGCGAAGTGTGACTGTGGCTGATTTCGACAGCAGACGTCTGCTGCGCGTGTTGCTCGTCATCACCGGCAGCCTGGCTGCGGTGGTGGGATGTCTCGTGCTCCTCGGAGGCTGGGTGCTCGGCATCGGGGCGCTCAAGAGCGTGTTCCCGGGACTGGCCACGATGAAGGCCAATACGGCTCTCGGCATCGCGGCGCTGGGGGCGGGCCTGGTCTTGTGCACGGATGGCGGACGCCTTTGCGCCCTCGGCAAGGTGGCGGCCGGCTTCGCCATGGCGATTGGCCTGGCGACGCTCGCCGAGTACGCCTTCCACTGGAACGCGGGCATCGATCAGCTGCTGTTCGCGGACCCGGACAGTCCCGCGCACCCCGGAAGGCCGGGAATGGCGACTGCCCTTTGCCTCGCTCTCCTCGGAGCGGCGCTGCTGTGTGCGCGTCGCCCCGGACTGTACGCCGTAAAGTCTTTGACCGGCGTCGCCGGCACGCTGGTCGCCTGGGCGACGGTCAACGGCTATATCTTTGGCGCCGAGGGGCTCCAATCGGCGCCGCTCTTCAGCACCGTGGCCCTTCACACCGCGGTCGTCAGCCTGCTCCTCGGCCTCGGAGTCCTCGCTGCGGAGCCGACCTTCTGGCCGATTCGCGTCGCGCTCGAGAAGAGCGCGGGGGGCGTGGTATGCCGCTGGTTGCTGCCGTTCGCGATCCTGGCACCGCCGGCTCTCGGCTGGGTTCTCGGTCATGCGGCGATGTTCGCGCTCTATCCATCCGGCCTGCGCTGGGCCCTCTATTCAGCCGTCGCCTCACTCGGCTCCGTCTGGCTCGTCATGATGCTCGCGAGCCGTATCACGGCCATGGATGCCGAGCGCACGGCAGCGACCGAGCTCTCGCGTCACGATGCCCTCACGGGCCTCGCCAATCGCCGCGCGTTCGATGCATTCCTGCTCGAGAGCTTCAATCTCGCGCGCCGTTACCGCCACGCACTGTCGCTGGTTCTGCTCGATGTCGACCGCTTCAAGTCCTATAACGACGCCTATGGACATCCGGCGGGCGATGAGCTGCTGAGGACCCTCGGCGGCCTTCTGCTGTCGGTGGGGCGCGAGACGGACCTGCCGGCGCGCATTGGCGGTGAGGAATTCGCGATCGTCCTTCCGGAGACTGATCTTGCGGGTGCCGAAGTGCTCGCCGAGCGCGTACGGGCTGCGGTCGAGCGTTCGACATCCTTCAGGCGCCCGGTGACCGTGAGCGTCGGAATCGCCACGCTCGGCGAGGAGACGACCGGCGTGGCGATGCTGGTGCACGACTGCGATGCGGCGCTCTACCAGGCCAAAGGAGCGGGCAGGAACCGCGTCTCGGTGGCGATTGCCGCCTGAGGCCGGATACAGGTTAAACTGCGCGCCTTTTTTTGCCGTCCCGTAAGATGGCAGGCCGTATCGCCGCCCCCCATTCATGAGTTGAGCCCATGCCCGTCGTTACCTTGCCCGATGGCAGTCAGCGCCGCTTCGAACGCCCGGTGAGGGTGGATGAAGTCGCGGCCGGCATCGGCGCGGGCCTCGCGAAGGCGGCGCTCGCCGCGCGTGTCGACGGCAAGCTCGTCGATACTTCCTACGTCATCGATCACGATGCGAATCTCGCCATCGTCACCGACAGGGATCCGGACGGGCTCGAAGTCATCCGCCACTCGACGGCGCACCTGCTGGCGCAGGCGGTGAAGGAGCTCTTCCCGGACGCGCAGGTGACGATCGGACCCGTGATCGAGGACGGCTTCTACTACGATTTCGCGTATCGGCGTCCCTTCACGCCGGAGGACCTCGCGGCGATCGAGAAGAGGATGGCCGAGCTCGTGCAGGCGGATGAGAAGGTCGCGCGGCGGGTGATGCCGCGCGATGAGGCGGTCAGGTTCTTCCGCGACCAGGGCGAGGTCTACAAGGCCGAGATCATCGCGGGGATCCCGGATAAAGAGCAGATCAGCCTCTACGGGCAGGGCAATTGGGTCGACCTGTGCCGCGGGCCGCACGTGCCTTCGACGGGCAAGCTCAAGGCCTTCAAGCTCACCAAGGTCGCCGGCGCCTACTGGCGCGGCGACTCGCGCAACGAGATGCTGCAGCGGATCTACGGCACCGCCTGGCCCGACAAGAAGCAGCTCGACGCGTATCTGCATCGCCTGGAGGAGGCCGAAAAACGCGATCACCGTCGCATCGGCAAGGACCTCGATCTCTTTCACGTGCAGGAGGAGGCGCCGGGAGCGGTCTTCTGGCACCCGAAGGGCTGGACCGTCTTCCAGGAGCTCATCCAGTACATGCGCACGCGCCAGGGTGCGGCCGGCTGGGAGGAAGTGAACGCGCCCGAGCTCATGGACGCGAGCCTCTGGAAGCAGTCGGGACACCTCGAGAAATTCGGTGAGAACATGTATCTCACCAGGACCCCGGACGAGCGTACCTACGCCATCAAGCCCATGAACTGCCCGGGGCACGTGCAGATCTTCAAGCACGGCTTGAGGAGCTATCGCGAGCTGCCCGTGCGCCTCGCTGAGTTCGGCAAGGTCCACCGCTACGAGCCTTCGGGCGCGCTTCACGGACTCATGCGCGTGCGCGCGTTCACTCAGGACGACGGACATGCGTTCGTGACGGAGGAGCAGATCACCTCCGAGTGCGTCGCGATCACCAGGCTGATCCTCGACATCTACCGCGACTTCGGCTTTGAAGAAGTCGCCATCAAGTACGCCGATCGCCCCGCGAGGCGGGTCGGCGACGATGCCATCTGGGACCGGGCGGAGGCGGCGCTGCGCGCGGCCTCGGAGGCGGCCGGCATCCAGTACACCCTGAATAAGGGCGAGGGGGCCTTCTACGGGCCGAAGCTCGAGTTCGTGCTGCGCGATGCGATTGGGCGCGACTGGCAGTGCGGAACGCTGCAGGTCGACCTCAACATGCCGGAGCGCCTCGGGGCCTACTACATCGACGAGCATTCGGCGAAACGCACGCCGGTGATGCTGCATCGCGCGATGTTCGGCTCGCTCGAGCGCTTTTTCGCGATTCTTCTCGAGCATCACGCCGGCAAGCTCCCCGCCTGGCTCGCCCCCGTGCAGGCGGTGGTCTTAAGCATCACCGACCGGCAGGATGCATATGTCGGAAAGGTGACGGAATCCCTGAAAAATCAGGGCTTTCGAGTCGAATCCGACTTGCGTAACGAGAAGGTCGGCTTTAAGATTCGCGAGCACACGCTGAAGCGTGTTCCGTATCTATTGGTGGCGGGCGACAAGGAAGTGGCCGCAAACCTACTTGCAGTGCGCAGTCGAAGCGGCAAGGACCTGGGCACGATGGCCCCGGAGACGTTCGCCGAACGCTTCCGTGTCGAGCTCGAAAGCCGCGGGCGCAGGAGTGTGGAGGGTTGACGAATCGCTAGTGCAATAAAGCGGGTCCGGCGCAATGAGGAGATCAACGCGCCGCAACTGCGTGTGATCGCGGCCGATGGGTCGCAGGCCGGGGTGATGTCGCGTTACGACGCCCTGCAGATGGCCACAGCGGCGGAGCTCGATCTGGTCGAGGTGTCGCCGACTGCTGAACCGCCGGTCGTGCGCATCATGGATTACGGGAAGTTCCTGTTCGAGCAGAACAAGAAAGCCCACTCCGCCAAGCGCAAGCAGAAGCAGATTCAGGTCAAGGAAGTGAAGTTTCGGCCCGGTACGGGCGAGTCGGATTACCAGATCAAGCTGCGTAATCTCACTCGGTTCCTCACCGAGGGCGACAAGGCCAAGGTAACCCTGAGGTTCCGTGGCCGTGAGATGGTGCACCAGGACCTCGGGCGCAAGCTCCTGGACCGGGTTTCGGGCGACCTCGCGTCACACGCAGTGGTCGAGCAGAACCCGCTCATGGAGGGCAAGCAGATGGTCATGGTGTTTGCACCGAAGAAGAAGTAACTCCCTCAAAGGACCGCTTTGGTCCCGCGGGGCGTTCGCCCGTAGCGGGTGCGGAGGCGCACCTTGCGAACGGTAGCTACACAATGAGGAGTCGATCGATGCCCAAGTTGAAAACCAACCGGGCCGCGGCCAAGCGCTTTCGCAAGACGGCGAAGGGCTTCAAGCGGTACGCGGCCAACCGCCGCCACAATCTCGGCCACAAGGACCGTAAGCTCAAACGCCAGGCGCGTTCCGGCGGCTCGAGCCTGGTCGACAAGACAGACGTCGGTCGCGTCGAGCAGCTGCTCCCCTACGCCAAGTAAGCGCACTGGCGCAACCTTTCATCAAGCGAGATCAGTCATGGCACGAGTGAAGCGTGGCGTGACGGCCGGGCGCCGTCACAAGAAAGTCTTGGGCAAAGCGAAGGGCTACTACAACGCCCGCCGCAAGGTCTATCGCGCGGCCAAGCAGGCCGTCATCAAGGCAGGCCAGTACGCCTACCGCGACCGGCGGCAGAACAAGCGCGAGTTCCGCGCGCTGTGGATCGCGCGCATCAACGCCGCGGCGCGCCTTTACGGGCTCACCTACAGCCGCATCATCAACGGTCTGAACAAGGCCGGAGTGCAGATCGACCGCAAGGTGCTGGCCGACATCGCGGTGCACGACACCGCGGCCTTTGGCGCCATTGCGCAGCAGGCCAAGACCGCCCTCGGCATGAGCTGATCGTCAGGAGGCGCTCTTGGCTGACCTGACGGCTCTCACCGCCGCGGCGCGCGCCGAGGTCGCGGCCGCACCGGATGCCGCCGCGCTCGAGAGCGTGCGCGTGCGCTGGCTCGGGAAGAAGGGAACCTTCACCGAGCAGCTGAAGGAGCTCGGCCGCATCCCGGCGGCCGAACGCCCGGCGGCCGGCGCGCGCATCAACGAGGCGAAGGAAGAGCTGACGCGCGCGATCGAGGCGCGCCGCGAGGCGCTCGAGCGCGCCGACGTCGCGAGGAAGCTCGTCGAAGGGCGCATCGACGTCACGCTCCCCGGGCGGGGCGAGGAGCCGGGAGGCCTGCACCCGGTGACGCGCGCGCGGCTTCGCATCGAGACGCTCTTCCGCCGCGCGGGCTTC
>DASPOP010000025.1:0-3902 GCA_035625955.1 Steroidobacteraceae bacterium
AGCGGGTCGCCGTACTCGGTGCTCGCCAGGGTGAACTCCGAGACGCCAGCTGCGTAGCTGTGGACGAAATAGGCGTAGTCGCGGTCAGCGATCCCTTCGAGCAGCGGGTCGTCCCTGAGGCGCCGCAGCTCGTTCCACCCCATGTGGGGTACGGGTCGTCCGGGAGCCGGCGCGATTCCGGTCACCGCGCCGGGCACCAGATCGAGACAGCGGGTCATGCCCTCGGCCGACCTCTGAAACAGCAGCTGCATGCCGAGACAGATGCCGAGTACGGGCTGTGTCAGGGTGCGCAGCACGTCGACGAGACCGGCGGCGCGCAGTCTTGCCATGGCGTGCCCTGCGGCACCGACGCCTGGCAGCACGATGCGCTCGGCGCCGGCGATCGTCGCGCCATCGCTCGTGACTGCGGTGAGTGCGCCCAGCCTCTCGAATGCAAAGCGCAACGATGCGACGTTGGCGCCACCGGTGTCGGCGATGACGACTGCCGGCCTCACAAGACCCCCTTGGTGCTCGGCAACTCCCGGCCCTCGCGGCGGAACGCCTGCCGCAGCGAGCGGCCGACGCCCTTGAAGCACGCTTCGACCATGTGGTGCGTGTTCTCGCCGGTGACCTTGACGTGGATGGCGGCGCCGAGAGACTGACTCAGCGAGCGGAAGAAATGCGGCACGAGCTCGGTCGGGAGACCTCCGATCGCCTCCCTCGGGAAGGCTCCGGAGAAGGCTGCATACGGACGGCCCGACAGATCGATCGCGACCTGTGCGAGGCTCTCATCCATCGGCAAGAGGAAGCCGTAGCGCTCGATGCCGCGTTTGTCGCCCAGCGCCCGGCGCAGCGCCTCGCCCAGCACCAGCGCGCAATCCTCCACGGTGTGGTGCTCGTCGACATGCAGGTCGCCGCGCGCCGTGAGCTCCATGGCAAAGCCGCCATGCCTGCCGAGCTGCTCCAGCATGTGATCGAAGAAGCCGATACCGGTGGCGGCCTTGAGCGGCTCCGGTGCGTCGAGATTGACCCACACCTGGATGCTGGTCTCCGCGGTCTCGCGTGCAGCCTTGCCCTGGCGGGCGGTCACGGCCACGGCGTTCATTCCCACGCCTGCAGCAGCCGCTGGTTCTGCGCAGCGGTGCCGATCGTGACCCGCAGTGCCCCCGGCAGCTCCGGATATATGCGCATGTCGCGCACCAGAAGCTGCGCCGCCCGCGCCCGGGACAGCGCCTCAGCCGCGTCCGCAAACTGCGCCAGGAAGAAATTCGCGGCGCTCGACCATACGCGCGTCACTCGCGGCAGGCGGGCAACGGCCGCGGCGACCCGCTCGCGCTCGGCACGGATCTGCTCGATGCGCGAGGTCATCGCGACCAGCCGGCCGGGTTCGAGAAGCCTGAGCACCGCCTCCAGCGTCAGCTGCGTGATGGCGTAGGGCGCAATCACCTTGCTCAGGAGCTGAATGATCTCGGCGGCGGCGATCAGTGTCCCGCAGCGCGCGCCCGCAAGCCCGTGAGCTTTGGAGAGCGTCCGCAGAACACACAGGTTCGGGTGTTGCGCGAGGTGCTGCACCAGGCTCTCACCGCGCGCAAACTCGACGTACGCTTCATCGACGACTACCAGCGCCCGTCCGGCGAGCGCTTGCGCGGTCCGCAGGATGGCCGCCGTGTCGAGGAGGTTGCCGGTCGGATTGTTCGGCGAGCAGAGAAACACGATCTTCACCCGCGCGCTGCAGGCCCGCAGCAGCGCAGCGTCATCGAGCGCGAAATCTCCTGCCGCCCGCAGGGGCACTGAATGCACTGCCGCTCCCTGGATCTGAGCCGCGACCGCGTACATGCCGAAGGTCGGCGGACAGACGATCACGGCATCGCATTGCGCCCGGCAAAACGCGCGGATGAGAAGATCGATCGCCTCGTCGCTCCCCCGGCAGACGAGCAGGCGCTCCCGGGAGACGCCGTAGAGCGCCGCCAGGCGCTCAATGAGCGCCTGCGGCTGCGGCTCGGGATAACGATTGAGCCCCGCGTGCGAGTCATCGCCGGGAGGCCGCCAGGGAAGCTCGTTGGCATGCAGGCGTACGAGCTCCGGCTCCCACGCCGCCGACTGGTACCCTCGCAGCGCCACGATCTCGGGGCGCGCGAGCTGCGTTACCCAGCTCATGAGGCGGCGCTCAGCGCGAGGCCCGCACTGGCCGCATCGAGCACTCCGATGCGGCGCCTGATGGCGCTCGCATGCGCGTCCAGTCCCTCCAGCTCGGCGAGCACCATCGCGGTGGGCCCGAGCGCGCGCAGACCCAGTGGGGAGATCTCCTGCACCGGAATCGTCTTGACGAAGTCCCGCACCGAAAGTCCGCTGAAGGTGCGCGCATGTCCGTCGGTCGGAAGGACGTGGTTGGGACCCGAGCAGTAATCGCCCAGTGGCTCCGCGGACCAGGGGCCGAGGAAAATTGACCCGGCGCTCTGCACCTCCCTGAGCCAGCGCCGCGGCTCCTGCACCTCGAGCATCAGATGCTCGGGCGCATAGAGATTGACTACCCGCATGGCAGTCTCGAGATCCGCAACTACGATTGTGCGGCAGCCCCGCAGCGACTCATCCAGGATCGCGCGCCGGGAAAGGCCGTCGCGCTGTCTGGCGATCTCGCCTTTGAGCCGCTCGGCGAGCCCCCTGCTTTGCGTGACGACGATCGCCTGCGCCAGCGCGTCGTGCTCGGCCTGTGCGAGCAGATCGGCCGCGACGAGGTCCACCCGCGCCGACTCGTCCGCGACGATGAGAACTTCCGACGGTCCCGCCGGCATGTCGCATGCGGGGCCCTCCGGCTCCGCCGCGACGATCGCCTTGGCGGCAGTCACCCAGGCATTCCCGGGACCGAAGATCTTATCGACCCGGGGAATCGACTGCGTGCCGCAGGCGAGCGCGGCGATCGCCTGGGCGCCGCCCACCTTGAATACCTGACCGATCCCGCAGAGCGCGGCGGCCGTCAGCACCGCAGGGTGCACGCCCCCGTTCTTCGCCGGCGGCGTGCAGAGAATGCGATTTGGGCAGCCCGCCAGCCGCGCCGGCACGGCCAGCATGATCACCGCCGAGGGCAGGGGTGCCGTGCCCGCCGGCACGTACAGCCCTACGGACTGAATCGGCCGGATGATCTGCTCGCAGCGCACCCCGGCTTCGGTCTCGAGCATCAGCGGCTTGGGCGATTGCGCCTGGTGGTAGCGCTGCACGTTGGCGACCGCTCTCTCGAGTGCCGCCATTTGGGCCCTCGAGAGGGCGCTCTCTGCCGCGGCGAACTCCGCGGGCGTAACTGCAAAGCTCTGGAGCTCGACCGCGTCGAAGCGCTTCGTCAGTCGCTGCAGGGCCGCATCGCCGTCCTGGCGCACCTCGGCAATCACATCGCGCGCGAGCCGTTCCACACCCGCACGCGCCTCGCGCCCGGGCCGGGCGAGCGCGGCACGCCGCGCCGCGTCATCGAGGCTGTTCCAGTCGAGAATGCGCATGCGTTTCCTAAGCCAGCATCTTCTCGACCGGCAGCACGAGCAGGGCGCTGGCACCGACCTTCTTCAGGGACTCGAGCGTCTCCCAGAAGACGTTCTCACGGCACACCGCATGCACCGCGACCCGGTCGGCGCAGCCCTCGAGCGGAATGATCGTCGGCGACTCCGTGCCTGGCAGGAGGCGGCGGATCTCAGGAAGCGCCGCTCTGGGTGCGTGCAGCATGATGTACTTGCTCTCGTGCACCTGCTGCACTCCGTCGATGCGCTTCAGTAACCGCTCGACCCACTCCGCCTTCCCCGCAGGCAACGCCACCGGCGTGCGGATCAGCACCGCGTGGCTCTCGAGCACGGTCTCGACCTCGGTGAGATGATTGGCCTGAAGCGTCGAGCCGGTTGAGACCAGATCGCAGACGAGGTCGGCGCGACCTAAGCGCGGGG
>DASPOP010000026.1:0-3389 GCA_035625955.1 Steroidobacteraceae bacterium
ACCAAAGGCGTTGCCGAGGCCCGCCTGCGTGCCCGTATTAAACGACACCACCGGTACGCGGCTGGTGTAGTTGAGGAAATAGAAGCCGAGCGTAGTGCCCTGGCCGAAGTTCGGCAGGAAGAGCTTGAAGTTGATGCCGGCCTGACCGCCCTGCGAAGGCCGCTGGTCGGGCACCCGGGGGATGGCCTGGAAATCGCCGATCAGCGGGCCGCCGAGCGGGGTGAAGTTGACCCCCTGGTCGGAGATCGCCCCGAAGCCGAGCACCACCTTGCTGCCGCCGGCGCCGGCCACGTCGTTGGTGCTGAAGTAGGCGCCGGTGGGCTCGATGATGTCCTCGTGCCAGTCGAAGAGATAAATGAACTGGGTGCTCAGGTTCTTGGTGAGCTGCAGATTGAAGACCGCCGATTCGTCGGGCATCAGTGCCTGCTTGAGCTCCGCGCCCGGCACCTGCAGCGCGGTGACGTCGAAGTAGTCGACCTGGTTGAGGCCCCCGGGAATGTAAATGCTCTCGCCCCAGTCCACCACCTGCCGCCCGAGCCGCAGATCCGACGGCATCGAGCCCAGATTGAAGCGCAGGTAGCCGAAGGCATCGAGCAGGCGCGTATAGCTGCCGACGATGTCCTTGGCGTAGTGCGACAGCGGCGTGCGCTCGGTGTTGTTGCCCATCACGTAGAAGTCATAGAGGCCCGAGCCGCGCACGAAGAGGCCGGCCGTATCCTTGTACTTCAGGGAGAGCTCCGTCACGCCGGTGACGGCGGCGCTGAAGGTGCCCTTGCCGTAGTTGAGATCGCCGTCGTCCACGTTCGGACCGTAGCCGCAGCCGCCGTCGGCGATGGCTATCAGCCTGCAGTCGCGCCCTGACGCGCGAAACCCCTGGCCGTAGCCGAGGGTCGTGTCCCAGGAGCCGGTCCAGTCGCCGGACCCGAAGTTGAATGCGCGCGCGTCGGGACTCAGGCCCAGCGCCAGACAGACCGCCGCCGCGGCGACCAGCAGCCCGCGACGCCCGATGTGCACTTTCCTCATGTCTCCCCCTGCTCCCTCGTGGCCCCTGAGGCGCCGGTCCGACCGCCATGGACCGCCGCCTGCGACGGCGCCGGAAGTTACGTGATTGCGTTGATCTCTACCCGCGCACGCACGCCGGGTTCTTGTTTGTTCCGCAACACAGAGTCTGCGCCCCGGAGTCTACGACTCGGCCACGCGGGGCGGCAAGCAGCAGCCAAATCAGCGTCCTATGATGTACCTCCCCTCATCACGGTAACAGCAGGCGGCCGTGGCGCATATGGACACTTTCCGAGATAAGACCGTCCTGATTACGGGGGCATCCACCGGGATCGGGCGCGCGCTGGCGCTCGAGCTGGCGCGTGCCGGGGCGCAGCTGGCGCTGAACGCGCGCGACGCCGGCCGGCTCGAGGAGACCGCCGGCCAGTGCGCCGCGCTGGGGGCAGCGGTGCTCGCCGTTCCCGGAGACGTCACGCGGGGTGCGGACTGCCGCCAGATGGTGGCTCGCACTCTGGAACGCTTCCAGAAGCTCGATGCGCTGGTCAATAACGCCGGCATGACGATGTGGGCGCGGTTCGACGCCCTCGCGGATCTCGCGCCCCTCGAGCGGCTGCTGGCGGTCAATTACCTCGGCGCCGCACAGATGACCGCGGCAGCACTCCCCTACCTCAAGAACTCGCGCGGGCTGATCGTGGCGGTCGCGAGCATCGCCGGGCTGACCGGCGTGCCCGAGCGCACCGGCTATGCTGCTTCCAAGCATGCCATGGTCGGCTTCTTCGAATCGCTGCGCATCGAGCTGCGGGGCAGTGGTGTCGACGTCACGATCGTGGCTCCCGACTTCGTCAAGAGCGAGCTGCACAAGGGGGCCCTCGGCGCCGACGGTCGGCCGCTCGGCAAGACTCCTATGGACGAGCCGCACATCATGACGAGCGAGCAATGCGCGCGGCTCATCGCCCGCGCCATGGGCCGGCGGCAGCGGCTCCTCGTTACATCCGCGCGCGGGCGTTTCGGGCGCTGGGCACGCCTCGTGGCGCCGGCGCTGGTCGACCGCATTGCCGAGCGCGCCATCCGCCTGCGGCGCTGAAGCGCAGCGCGCGCCGTCATTCGAAGGCAATGGCGGGCAGGTCGAGCGCGATGAGAAAATATTCGAACAGGTGCTGGATCACACGGATCTGGTTGTGCAGCCGGTGATCTGCGTCGAGCAGATGCAGCGCCGCGCGGTAGCCGTGCGCGAAGCGCACGCTGTGCTCGTACGGCACCACTTCGTCGCGCCAGCCGTGCACCACGGCGGCCGGGCAATCGAGCGAGCCGGCGCGCAGCTCCGGCAGTCCCTCGAGATACAGCGCCGGCGCCATCAGGAACACACCGCGGGCGTGCAGCAGCGAGGCGGAGGCGACCGCCACGTAACCGCCCATGCTCGAGCCGACCAGCACCAGGTCCCCGGCCAGCTCCTTGCAGAAGTCGACGAGCTTCGCCACGCGCGCGCGCGGCAGCTCGATCCCGCGGTAGTCGACCGAGTGCGCCTCGTAACCCTCGCTGCGGGCGACCTCGGCGAGCGCGGTGATCTTGCGGCCCCAC
Organism: Steroidobacteraceae bacterium; assembly: GCA_035625955.1. Lineage (GTDB taxonomy): Bacteria > Pseudomonadota > Gammaproteobacteria > Steroidobacterales > Steroidobacteraceae > 13-2-20CM-66-19. The sequence goes on from DASPOP010000026.1 coordinate 2,578, forward strand.
GGACCGCTCTCCTGCCCGTGGGAGAACACCACGTGACGCGTCACGGCAGCCTCCACGGAGCCACGGCGGGGACTGGGTGCCGGCTGAGCATGGGCGAATAATGCAGGCAATGGAATCGTTAAGCCAATCGGGCGAGGTGCGCGAGACCCAAGCTGGCTGGCAGTTCTGGATCGACCGCGGCGGCACTTTCACCGACGTCGTGGGGCTCGCTCCCGATGGTGCGCTGCACGTGCGCAAGGTGCTGTCGGTGCCCGGGGGCGGCGCCGCGGCGGGCGATCCCGGACTTGCGGCGGCGCGCGCCATTGCGGCCGCGGTCGCGCCGCACGCGCCGGTGATCGAGGTGAAGGTCGGCACGACGGTGGCGACCAACGCGCTGCTCACCCGAACCGGCGAGCCGGTCGTTCTGGTGACGACCGCGGGCTTCGCGGATGCGCTGCGTGTCGGCTACCAGAACCGCCCCGACATCTTTGCCCGCAACATCGTGCTGCCGAAGCTGCTGCACGCGGCGGTGATCGAGGCCGCCGAGCGCATCGATGCCGACGGCCAGGTGCTCGTGGCCCTCGATGAGAGCCGGTTGCGGGCGGACCTCGCGCGCGCGCGCAGCGCCGGGCGGCGCGCGGTGGCCATCGTATTCCTGCACGGCTGGCGCCACCCGCAGCACGAGCGGCGCGCCGCCATCGCAGCCCGCGAGCTCGGGTTCGAGGAGGTCTCGGTGTCGCACGAGCTCTCCCCCCTGGTGCGCTACGTGACGCGCGGTGACACGACGGTGCTCAACGCCTATCTGGCGCTGCCGCTGCGCGCCTACCTCGGCG
>DASPOP010000027.1:0-12089 GCA_035625955.1 Steroidobacteraceae bacterium
TGAGCAGCGTGTTCCTGTTCCTGCTCGGGGCCGCCTCGGCGGGCATCTCGGTGTTCGCGGCCGGCTACTTCCGCCGCGGGCACGGCACCTCGGCCGGGCTCCAGTGCCTGCAGTACCACCTGTTCCTCGCGAGCATGGGGCTCGTGATGCTGGCCGACGACGCCTACGCGTTCATGGTCGCCTGGGAGACGATGGCTCTGTCGTCCTACTTTCTCGTCACCACGCAGCACGGCTTGCCGGAGATCCGGCGCGCGGGGTTCCTGTATCTGCTGATCGCCCACGTCGGCGCGATCGCGATCCTGCTCGCCTTCGGCGTGATGCAGGGCGGCAGCTGGCAGTTCACTTTCGACGCGATGCGCGGTGCGCGTCTGCCGGCACCGTGGGCGGCGGCCGCGTTCCTGCTCGCACTGTTTGGCTTCGGCGCGAAGGCCGGACTCGTGCCGCTGCACGTCTGGCTGCCCGAAGCACATCCGGCGGCACCCTCGCCGGTCTCGGCGCTGATGAGCGGCGTGATGCTCAAGACGGCCGTATACGGCGTGCTGCGGGTCACCTTCGATCTTCTCGGACAGCCGGTGTGGTGGTGGGGCGTCGTGGCGCTGGCGGTGGGGCTGTTCACCGCGCTCTACGGCGTGGTGTTCGCCGCGGCGCAGAGCGACATGAAGCGGCTGCTGGCGTACTCCTCGATCGAGAACATCGGCATCATCTTCACCGCCTTCGGGCTGGCGATCGTGTTTCGCGGCGCCGGCATGCCGATGCTGGCGGCGCTGGCGCTGATCGCGCTCCTCTACCACTGCCTCAACCACGCCTTCATGAAGAGCCTGCTGTTCGTGGGCACCGGCGCCGTGCTGCACTCGACCGGCGAGCGCAATCTCGGCCGCCTCGGCGGGCTGATACACCGCATGCCCTGGGTGGCATGGCTCACGCTCGTCGGCGCGCTGGCGCTCGCCGGCCTGCCGCCGCTCAACGGTTTCGTGTCGGAGTGGCTGCTGCTGCAGTCCTTCCTGTTCGCACAGGAAGTGCCGCATACCTTCGTCAACATGCTGCTGCCGCTGGGAGCCGCGGTGGTGGTGCTGGCGGCGGCGCTCGCCGCCTATGTGATGGTCAAATTCTTCGGCGTGATCTTCCTCGGGCAACCACGCGAAGCCGCGCTCGCCCGCGCCCACGACGCGGGAGTCCTGCAACGCCTCGGGCTGCTGTGGCTGGCGGCGGGCTGCATCGCGCTCGCCCTGGCGCCCACCCAGGTCATCAACGGCCTGCGCGGCGTCGTCCGGCAGCTGTGCGGCGCCGATTTGCCGGGGCAGACCGCGCCCTGGTGGCTGCTCGAGCCGATCCCTGGCCGCCAGGCCTCCTACTCGGCGCTCGGCTTCCTGCTCGCCGTGACCGCCGTCGTACTGCTGGCCATTCTCGGCGTGCGGCTCTTCTATCACCGGCGCGTGCGGCGCGCCGATCCCTGGGATTGCGGTTTCGCCCGGCTCGATGCCCGCATGCAGGACACGGCCGAAGGCTTCGGCCAGCCGATCCGGCACATTTTCGCGCAGTTCTTCCTGCTGCGGCGTGAGCTGCCTTCGCCGTTCGACACGGCGCCGCGCTACCGCGTGCTCGCAGGCGACCGGATCTGGGAGCGCCTGTACGGACCGCTCGGCGGGCTGATCCAGCGCATTGCCGACGGTTTCGCCTGGCTGCAGCAGGGGCGCATCGCCACCTATCTTCTCTACAGCTTCATCACGCTGGTGGCGCTGCTGGCGCTGGTGCTATGAGACCCATCGAGGTCGTGACGCAGTTGCTCGAGCTCGCGGCGGCGCTCGCCGCGGCGCCGCTGTTTCTCGGCTGGATCAACCAGTGCCGCGCGTGGCTGCAGAATCGCAGCGCGCCCAGCATCTGGCTGCCGTACCGCGGCATCCGTAAGCTCTTTCACAAGGACGCCGTGATCGCGGGGAACGCTTCGCAGCTCTTTCGGCTCGCTCCCTACATCACCTTCGGCGCCATGGTGGCCGCCGCCGGCATCATCCCCTCGATGGGCACGCGGCTGCCCTTCACGCGTATCGCCGACGCGATCGCGCTGGTCGGGCTGCTCGCCACGGCCCGGGTCTTCATCTCGCTCGCAGCCATGGACATCGGCACCGCCTTCGGCAGCCTCGGCGCCCGGCGCGAGATGATGCTCGGGTTCCTCGCCGAGCCGGCGCTGCTCATGATCATCTTCGTCGCCTCGCTGATCTCCTCGACCACCGCGCTGCCGGCGATCACCGAGCACCTGGCGACGCAGACCCTCGGTCTCTACCCGAGCCTGGCCTTCACCGCGGTCGCCTTCACCATGGTGCTGCTCGCCGAGAATGCGCGCATCCCGATCGACAATCCCGCGACCCATCTCGAGCTGACCATGATCCATGAGGCGATGCTGCTCGAGTACTCGGCGCGTCATCTGGCGCTGATGGAATGGGCGGCGGCGCTCAAGCTCTTCAACTACGCGTGCATCGGCTTTGCGCTCTTCATTCCCTGGGGCGTATCGGCCGGCCAGGGCGGCCCGCTGGCCCTGGCCGCTTCCATTCCGGTGCTCGCCGCCAAGCTGATCGCCGCGGGCGGCGTGCTCGCCCTGATCGAGACCGTGTCCGCCAAGCTGCGGGTGTTCCGGGCGCCGGAGTTTCTCGCCACGGCCTTTCTCTTTGCGGTGCTCGGCCTGCTCGTGCACCTGCTGCTGGGAGCTTAGACGTGAGCGGTGTCCCCCTGGTCCTGCAGCTGCTCAACTTCTGTGCCGCGCTGTTGCTGCTGCTGTCGTTCGCCATGCTGTCGCAGCGCCGCATCGTGAATCTGGTCAATCTGCTCGCCGTGCAGGGCAGCGTGCTGCTGCTGGCAACGCTGCTGCTGGCCGCGCGCACCGGACAGCATCATCTGTACCTCTCTGCCGCCCTGACTCTCGGCCTCAAGGTGATCCTGCTGCCCTGGCTGCTGCATCGCCTGATCCGCCGCCTCGGGGTCTACTGGGACGCCGAGCCGCTGCTTAACATCTCCGGGACGATGCTGGTCGGCGTGCTGACCGTGGTGTTCGCCTTCGGTCTCGCCCAGCCGATCTCGCAGCTCGCCAGCACGGCGACCCGCAATGCGATCGGCATCGCGGTCGCGGTGGTGCTGCTTTCCTTCCTGATGATGATCACGCGCCGCAAGGCCATGTCGCAGGTGGTCGGCTTCCTGTCGATGGAGAACGGCCTGTTCTTCGGCGCCATGAGCGCGACCTACGGCATGCCGATGGTGGTGGAGTTCGGCGTGGCGCTCGATGTGCTGGTGGCGGTGCTGGTGCTCGGAATCTTCTTCTTCCAGATCCGCGAGCAGTTCGACAGCCTCGACCTGCATCACCTCGAGGCGCTCAAGGAGGAAGCCGCGCAGAGGAGGGGAACCTAGCATGGAGCTCCTGCTGCTGCTGGCAACGCCGCTGACCGGCGCTCTGACGCTCGGGCTGCTCGGGGCGCGGCGCTTCGCGCCCGCGCTCAACGTCGGCTTCAGCCTGCTCACCTTCCTGGCCGCCTGCGCGCTGGCCGTGCGCGTCGTGGCCGAAGGCCACCTGATCGTGGCCCGCGATCAGTTCTTCATCGACGCCTTCAACGTGTTCCTGGTGACGCTCACCGCGTTCGTGGGGCTCACGACCGCGATCTTCTCGCGTCCCTACATGCGCGTGGAGATGGAGCACGGCCGGGTGCGCGCCGCGCAGCTGCGCCTCTACCACAGCATGTATCAGCTCTTCATGTCGACCATGCTGGTCGCGCTCACGACCAACAACATGGGGTTGCTGTGGGTGGCGATGGAAGCCGCGACGCTCTCCACCGTGCTGCTGGTGACGCTCTATCGGACCGCCGCCAGTCTCGAGGCCGGCTGGAAGTACTTCATTCTGTGCGGCGTCGGCATCGCCCAGGCGCTGTTCGGCACCATCCTGCTGTACTTCGCGGCCGAGCACGCCATCGGCGCCGAGGGCGTGAGCGCGCTGCTGTGGACGCACCTGAACGGCGTGAAGGGGCAGCTCGAGCCCGCGGTGCTGAGCCTGGCGTTCGTGTTCCTGCTGGTCGGTTACGGGACCAAGGTGGGGCTCGCGCCGTTGCACAACTGGCTGCCGGATGCGCACGCCGAGGGCCCGACGCCGATCTCCGCCGTGCTCTCGGGCCTGCTGCTGAACGTGGCCATCTACGCCGTCGTGCGCTGCAAGATCCTGGTCGAGGGCTCGCTGCACTCGGCGCTGCCTTCGCAGATGCTCATGGGCTTTGGCCTGCTGTCGGTGGTGGTCGCAGTGTTCCTGCTCTGGCGCCAGCGCGACATCAAACGTCTGTTCGCCTACTCCTCGATCGAGCACATGGGGATCATCACCTTCGCTTTCGGCATGGGCGGCGCGGTGGCGAACTTCGCCGCGCTGCTGCACATGACGGTGCACTCGCTCACCAAGTCCGCGATCTTCTTCGCCGCGGGCCACGCCTCGCAGAAAGCCGGCTCGCAGCTCATGGATCAGATCCGCGGCCTCATCACCCTGAGCCCGACCATCGGCTGGGGCCTGATGATGGGATCGCTGGCGATTCTCGGGCTGCCGCCTTTCGGCGTCTTCGCCAGCGAGTTCCTGATACTGACCACGGCGATGCGCGAGCAGCCCTGGGCAACGCCCATACTGCTGACGGCGCTGGCGGTGGCGTTCGCCGCCATCTTCGGCCGGGTGCAGCCGATGGTATTCGGCGAGACGACCGCGAAACGCCTGCCGCACCCGCCGGCGCTGCTGCCGGTGTTCGTGCACCTCGGCCTGGTGCTCGCGCTCGGGCTCTACATCCCGCCTTACCTGGCGGACTGGTATCGGGCGGCGGCGCGCCTGATCGGTGGCGGCTGAGATGGCGCACCCCGGAGCGCATGGCTGGCGCGCGCGCGACGTTACGCCGCCGGAATGGGCGCACGCGGCGCAGGAGCTGGCCAACGACGGCGCCCGGCTCGCCGCGCTCTGGGCGAGCCCCGGGGAGCGCGGCGTGCCGATCGTGCGCGCGGCCTTCTTCAGCGCCGAGGGACCGCTGCTCCTCAGCCTGCCGCTCGATGATGCCGCGGCGAGCTATCCGGGGCTCGAGCAGTTCTTTCCGGCCGCCGCCCGTATGCAGCGCGCGGCGGCGGATCTGTCCGGAGTGCGGGCATCGGATCCCGACACGCGTCCGTGGTTGCGGCACAACGCATGGCCGCCCGGATACCGGCCGCTCGTCGACCGGTGGGCGCCGCCGGCCGACCAGCCATCCGGGATCGACGCGTACGAGTTCGTGCGGGTCGAGGGCGAGGGCGTGCACGAGATTCCCGTCGGGCCCGTGCACGCCGGCATCATCGAGCCGGGACATTTCCGCTTCTCGGTGGTCGGGGAAAAGGTGCTGCGGCTCGAGGAGCGCCTCGGCTACGTGCACAAGGGCATCGAGCGGCGCTTCACCGAGCTGCCGATCCTCGAGGCTCACCGTCTCGCGGCGCGCGTCTCAGGAGACTCGGCTGTGGCGTTCTCCTGGGCCTACTGCGAGGCGCTCGAATGTCTGGCGGGCGTCACGATCCCGGCGCGCGCCGCCTGGCTGCGGGCGCTGTGCCTCGAGCTCGAGCGCGTCGCCAACCACCTCGGAGATCTCGGCGCGCTCGGCAACGACGCCGGCTTCGCCTTCGGCCTCGCGCAGTTCTCACGGCTGAAGGAGCGGCTGCTGCGCGCGTGCGCCGCGGTGCTCGGCGAGCGCTACCTGATGAGCGCCATCGTGCCGGGCGGCGTCGCGGTCGACCTGACCGGCGCCGGCGCGCATGAGCTGCGCGCCTGTGCCGCCGGGATCGCGCGTGAGGTGCTGGCGCTGCGCGCGATCTACGATGAGCACGAAGGGGTGCGCGACCGCTTCACCGCTGCCGGCACGATCACCCCGCCGCTCGCCGCACGGCTCGGCCTGACCGGACTCGCAGGGCGCGCCAGCGGTCAGGCATTCGATCTGCGGGTCGACTGGCCCCGCGCCCCGTACGCAGATCTGCCGGTCGCCGCGAGCGGCAGCAGGGCGGGCGATGTGGCGGCCCGGGTCGCGGTGCGATTCGACGAGCTGGCCGAATCGGCGCGCCTGATCGAACGGATCATCGCAGGCCTCCCCGCCGGATCCTGTCGCGGCGCCGTCGCTCTGCCCGCGGCAGGGGCACTCGGGATCGGGGCGATCGAGGGCTGGCGCGGGCCGGTGCTGGTGGCGCTCGAAGCCGGCCCTGACGGCACCATCACCCGCTGTCACCCGCACGATCCCTCCTGGCAGAACTGGCCGGCGCTCGAGCACGCGATCATCGACAACATCGTGCCCGACTTCCCCCTCATCAATAAGTCCTTCAATCTGTCCTACAGCGGGCACGACCTCTAGGAGCGCACCATGCTGAAGACGCTGCGCCAGATTGCCGCGGTCGGAATCGCCAGCGAGCCCGCGCCGGCTGCCGACGGGACGCTGCGCCTGCGTGAAGCGCTGCAGGCGCGCATCCTTGCCGTGCTGGGGCGCGCCCTGTGCGTGCGCGCGGTGGATGCGGGCTCGTGCAACGGCTGCGAGCTCGAGATCCATGCGCTCAACAACCCGCTGTACAACATCGAGGGCCTCGGCATCCGCCTGGTCGCCAGCCCGCGCCACGCCGATCTGCTGCTCGTCACCGGCCCCGTCTCGAGGCACATGGAGATCGCCCTGCGCCGCACCTACGACGCCACACCTGACCCGAAACTGGTGGTGGCGGTCGGGGATTGCGCCTGCACCGGCGGCATTTTCGGCCAGGGCTATGCGAGCCGCGGCCGCATCGCCGACGTCATTCCGGTGGATGTGGCCGTGCCCGGATGTCCGCCGGACCCCACACGGCTCCTGACGGGCATTCTCACCGCGATCGAGGCACGCTCAACGCGTCCGCGCTAGAACTTCCTCGATGGGCGGCGCGGCCTGCGGCACTGCCTTGCGGTAATCCTGACCGAGCAGCGCCGCGACGGTGGCGGCGATCTGCGCCTGGTGGACCTCGGCGGTGTGGCTGCGCTCTCCGAGCGGCGCGGTATCGGGACCCATCACCGCGATCCAGATGTTCTCCGAGCCCTTCTGTTCGACACCGTGCTCCTTCCACTCGACCGGTCCGCTGCCGCGCCCGTGGTCGGCGGTGAGGATGAAGGTCGTCTGATCGCGGTAGGCGGGCATGCGCTGCAGCGTATTCCACAGCTGCTCGACGTAGTGGTCGAAGGAGTGGGCGGCGTGCAGCAGCAGGTCGTAGCGGCCCATGTGTCCCCAGTTGTCGGTCTCGCCGTAGCCGACGAACAGCACCCGCGGCTGCGCCTTCGCGAACGAGTCCAGCAGCGGGATCTGCAGGAACGAGTCGTAGACGTCCGTGTCCTCGAGCTGCGTGGTCGTGCGGTAGAGCTCGTTCATCAGCGCCTCGCGCGGCCCCACCTCGCCCTTATAGGGCGGGTCCCACCCGACCACGAGCGGCAGATGGCTGCGGCCGACGTTGAAGATTTCCCTGAACGCGTCCCAGGTGGCAAACACCGCGACCTGCCCCTTGAAGTCCGGCAGGCCGTTCAGCCATTCGAACACCGTGACGTTGGGGTTCGGGCCGAACTCGTTGGAGTTGACGCGCGCATCGGCGTGACCCGAGAGCATCTCGTTGTACCCGGGATACGAGAACCAGAAGGTGTTGGTGACGCGCGCGACGCTGCCTTTCAGCTGGTTGCCGAAGATCTGGCCGTGGGCGGCGACCGTGGTCCAGATGAAGGGGAACAGCGCCTTGCGCCGCTCGTTGGCGTCGTCACGCCAGAAGCTGCGCTTGAGGTCCGCTTCCTTGTCCCAGATGCCGCCATTCTTCTCGTTGAGCAGCAACGGGTCGGCGCCGGTGAACATCTCCTGCCAGCGCAACCCATCGCTCACGATCAGCACCACGTTGCGCGTCTTGAGCGGGGCGGGCGGATCGGCCCATGCGAGCGGCGCGCGGGCGAACAGGACCAGCACCAGGACGCTCAGGGCAGAGCTGACAACGCTGCGGTTCGACATCGCCTCTCTCCACGGCCGTTCGGGACGCAGGCTGCGCCCCGGATGTCGATACAATAGCAGGCACCGACCGTGGAAAAGCAGTCTGCATCCCATGGCGCGAGCCGTGTCATTCTCGGCGTCCTGTTAGGGCAGGCACTCGCGTCGCTGGCCGCACCGCAGGCACTCGCACAGGGCGAGACCCTCCAGGTCGGCCGTCTCACGCTGCAGCGCTGCGAGACCGCGGCGCCCTGGTGCGCCGTCGTCCAGCGTCCGCTCGATCCGAGCGGTGCGGTAGCGGGAACGATTCCGATCTACTTCGAGTACTACCCGCGCACCGCGCCCGGCGCCTCGGCCGGCACGCTGGTTGCGACCGAAGGGGGCCCGGGCTACCCGGCCACCGGGTCCCGCGACGATTACCTGGCGCTGTTCGCTCCGCTGCGCGCCCGCTACGACGTCCTCATCATGGACAACCGCGGTACCGGTCGCTCGGGCGCGCTCGACTGCCACCGGCTGCAGACCGCCCCGAAGCTCACCGAGGGCGACATCGGCGCCTGCGGACGGTCTCTCGGCCGGACGGCGCCGTTCTACGGTACGGCGCTCGCGGTCGACGATCTCGCGGCGATCCTGCAGGCGCTCGCCATCGATCGGGTCGGCCTGTACGGCAATTCCTACGGCAGCTACTTCGCGCAGGTGTTTGCGCTGCGCCATCCCGACAGAGTCCGCTCGCTGGTGCTCGATGGCGCCGATCCGCTCGACGGGCCCGATTTCCCCTGGTATCCGCACTACGCGCCCGCGATGCGCGAGAAGTTCAACGTGACGTGTGCGCGCTCGCCGGCCTGCAGCGCGCTGGGGGGAAGCTCCCTCGATCACATCATGCCGACGCTCGAGAGGCTGCGCACTCAGCCTGAGCTCGCCACGGTGCGCTACGGCGACGGCCGCACGCTCCGGCTCACCGCCGATGCCGCCGCGCTCGCGATCGTGATGTTCGGCGGCTCGCCGGCTTTTTCCACCGTACGCGAGCTGGACGCGGCCGCGCGCGCCTTCGCCGCCGGCGACCCGGCGCCGCTCCTGCGGCTCATGGCGGAGACCCTGGCGAGCGTCGATTCGCGCGACCCGACCCGCAACCCGAGACTCTTCAGCGCCGGGCTCGCGGCCGCCGTGACATGCCAGGACCCGCCGCAGATCTTCAACATGCGCCTGGCCCCGGCGCAGCGTCTCGGGGCGCGGGACAAGATCATCGCGCAACGCGAAGCGCAGGCGCCCGCGACCTACGCTCCCTTCAGGATCGAAGAATACCGCGGCATGCCGCTCGACTACGCGTTCATCGACCAATGTGTCGAATGGCCGACGCCGCCGGCCTTTCCGCCCGCGCCGCTGGTCTTCCCGGCCTCGAGCTATCCGGACGTGCCGGTGCTGGTCGTGTCGGGCGAGCTCGACAACATGACGAGCGTGGCCGATGGGGCGGTGGTCGTCGCGCACTTTGCGCACGCCCACCACCTCGTCATTGCGAACAGCTTCCACGTCAATGCGCTGGCGCATGCGCGCAGCGCCTGCGGGGCGGTGCTGGTGCGGCGCTTCATGGACTCGCTCGCGACGGGAGACGAGAGCTGCGCGGCGGCGGTTCCCCCCGTGCGCCTGGTGCCACGCTTCGCCCGCAGCCTGGGGGAGCTGGCTCCGGCTCAGGGCGCCGCCGCCAATCAGGCGGACGAGGACGGCCTGCGCGTGGTGACGGCGGCGCTCTTCACGGCGGCGGATGCGACCGCTCGCGCGCTCGACAATGGTCCCGGCGCGGGTGTCGGGCTGCGGGGTGGCACCTTCTCCGCCGCGGCTGCGCACGGCGGTTACCGCATCGAGCTGCGCGGGCTTCGCTGGACCGCCGATGTGAGCGCCACGGGGCAGATCGACTGGCCGGGCCGCAGCGGCAGCGTGCATGCGCACCTCGACCTCGAGACCCCATTGGGCACGGGCACGCTGGAGCTCAGCTGGCCCGAGGGAGTGAGCGGGGCGCGGGCCACCGCACGCGGCACTTTGAGCGGCAAGCCGGTGGCGGCGGAGGCGCCTGCGCCCTAAGCCGTCGCTCCCCGCGCCGCGTGACGCGTCGGATCGACGATCAGCCAGGTGGCGGCCGCCACCAGGGCAAACGCGCTGCCGATGAGGAAGGGCGGCGTCCAGGCGCCGTGTCCGGAGAAATACGCCGTCACCGGAGCCGCGATCAGCCCGCCGACGTTGCCGCCGGTGTTGAGGACTCCGCCCGCCGCCATGGTGTCGCCGGGGGCGGCGTGCATGATGGCGGCCCAGTAGGGACCTTCGTTGACCTGCTCGCAGGCGAAGGCCAGCGCGATTGCCGCCACCGCGACATAGCCGCTGGCGGCCGACACGCCCGCCAGCAGCAGCAACGCACAGGCCGGCAGACAGATGAGCGGAACGAGCGCGAGGCCGCGGCGCACCCCGAGACGAATTCCCAGATGAGTGGCGAGGTAGCCGCCGGCGCTCGCGCCGAGCGCTCCGACCACGGCGGGCGCTGCGTACAGCCAGCCGCTCTCCCGTATCTCGAAATGCCGCTCCTGCACCAGGTACAGGAACCACCAGTCGGCGATGAAGTAGAAGACGAAGTTGGCGCAGATGTAGGAGAAGGTGAGCGCCAGCGCATCACGGTTGCGCAGCAGCCGCCCGACGCGCGGCCAGGAGAATTCGTGGTGGATCGTCGCGCACGCGCCGATCTCGGCGAGCTCCGGGGCGCTGACGGACGGATGTTCGGCGGGAGTGTTGCGCCCGTACCAGGTCCAGAGCAGCGCCAGGACCAGCATCGGTGCACTGGTCCACAGCAGCGCCCGCTGCCAGTTGGATGCCACCATGAGATGGGCAACGAGCGGCCCCGTCATCGCCAGGCCGACTCCGAGGCAGGCGGAGGCGAGGCCCTGGACCAGCGGCCACTGCACCGGCGGAAACCACGCCTCGAAGACCCCGTTGGTGACTGGAAATATCGGCGCCTGCAGCGCGCCGAGCATCGCCCGCCCGAGGAGCAGCGTCAGAAAGAGCGGGGCCCCCGCGAGCACCAGCGGCGCGAGCGGTATCACCAGCGCCGCGCCGCAGGCGCCGAACCCGAGCACCGCGAACACCAGGCGCGGGCGGAAGCGCTGCCCCAGGAGTCCGCCCGGGAACTGCATGAGGCTGTAGCCGGCGATGAAGGCGGCCTGCAGCCAGCCGATCTGCTGCTGCGTGAGTCCCAGCTCCGGCATCATGCGCAGCGCCGCCACCGCCAGGCCCTTCTGCTGCATGTAGGCGAACACGCCGAACGCGAACATGAACAGAAAGATCTTCCAGCGCACGCGCACGCGCGGCAGCGCGGGCCGCGTGATTCCCCCCGGCGGCGTTCCGGTCACTTGGCGGCTCTCGGCAGCGGCGCGTCGCGCCGCCAGGCGAGCGTCGCGGGGTCGGCGTCCAGCTCGCGCGCATAGCGATGGCCGCTGTAGACGGCGTGCACGATGGCCCCGGGCGCGAGCGCGTCTCCTATGCGGGTGACGGAGCGGGTGCCGGCAGCCGCGAGCTCCTCGGCCCGCGCAGCGAGCTCCCCGTGCAGGCCGTCGTTGGCGAAGCGCGCACCGACGATCACCAGCGAGCCGCACGCCAGCTCGACCTGCGCATTGGTGAACTGATTGGCGAGCGTCACGGCGCCGCCTGCGAAGGCGGTGACGCGCGACAGCGTGTGCAGCGCGACCCCCGCCGAGTGGAGCGCGCGATGAACCTGCGGCTGCTCGTTGCTCATGATGGTCCACGCCGAGGCATGACCCGCGGGCGTCACATAGCTTACCGAGTGTCCGCTGCGGGCGAGGTATTCCGCAAGCACGCCCCCCATGTAGTAGTTGTCGAAGTCGTAGACGACCACCGGGTCGGAGACCGCAGCGCCGGCGGCGAGATCGTCCGGCGTCAGCACACCCGGCGCGTCCAGGATGCCGGTCGCAAGCTCGAGCGATGAATAGAGCAGGCGTGCCCAGCGCGAGCCCGTCGCGAGGACTACGTGGGTACACCTGAGCTCGAGAATCTCGTCCGCGGAGAGGCGGTTGCCGCGGTAGATGCTGACGTTGGTGAGCCGCTCGAGCT